>JAVVPO010000088.1:0-9237 GCA_036655715.1 Cellulosilyticaceae bacterium
CCTTCCATTGAATCCCACATTGCATTTTGTATACACCAAATACATTTTCGTTGACTCCCTGTTTTCAAGGGGGTATAATAAAACAAAAAAGTGTTGGATATTCAAATTTTTGTTAATCGATACTTAGAGTATAAAAGCGTAAAGGAGTTGCAGATGGATACAATTGTGCTAAGAGCTAGAGGGAAGATTAATTTAACATTAGACGTTGTAGGTAAAAGAGAAAATGGTTATCATGATCTGCGTATGATTATGCAGTCCATTAATTTATATGACACGATAAAAGTGAAAAAGACAAAATCACCGGGGATTAAAATAGAGAACAATTTATCTTGGTTACCAACAGATGACAAGAATATAGCTTATAAAGCAGCTCAGCTTTTCCTTGAAGAAACAGGGATAGAGAGCGGTATTTATATCAATATCCATAAACGTATTCCAGTTGCAGCGGGACTTGCTGGCGGAAGTAGTAATGCGGCGGCGGTATTAGTAGGGCTAAATAAGATTTTTGAAACAGAATTTAGCAGAAGAGAACTTATGGAAATGGGATTAAAGCTAGGAGCGGACGTGCCATTTTGTGTGCTTAGGGGGACAGCTCTTGCAGAAGGAATCGGTGAAAAACTGACAGTGTTACCTTCATTCCCTTATATGAACATACTATTAGCTAAGCCGAATATAAGTGTATCAACAGCTAGCGTATATAAAAACTTAGATATAAAAAATATCCGAAAGCATCCTCAAACAGATAAGGTCGTAGAAGCTATCAGAAAAGGAAATAAGGATTTTGTTATAGATCACATGGAGAATGTGTTGCAAGAAGTAACGATTAAGATGCATCCACAAGTTCAGAGGATTAAAGATAATATGCTAAAGCAAGGTGCGTTAGGTACGATGATGAGTGGAAGTGGTCCAACGGTATTTGGGATTTTTGAAAATAGAGAAGACTGTTTAAGAGCAGCTGAGTTCTTTAAAGAAGAGTGCGGACTTAGAGAAGTGCATGTTACAAGTACTTATTATCAGGGAAGAAGAGAGGGAAAGTATCGTGAGAGAAGAAAGTTCAAATATGCGAATAAACGAGTATCTACCACTTAGAGATATAGTATTTCAAACACTTAGAAATGCTATCTTAGCAGGAGAACTTGAACCTGGGGAAAGATTAATGGAGACTCAATTAGGTGAGAAGTTAGGCGTAAGTAGAACACCTATTAGAGAGGCTATTAGAAAGTTAGAGCTAGAAGGACTAGTTATTATGGTACCAAGAAAAGGTGCCCAAGTAGCACCTTTTACAGAAAAAGATATTATAGATGTCTTAGAAGTCAGAGCGTCACTAGAAGCATTAGCAGCAAGACTTGCTTGCAAGCGAATGGATGATAGAGCGTTCCTGAGATTACAATTAGTTATCGCAGAGTATGAGTATGCTCTAAAAGATGGCGATATAGAGACCATGATTGAAAAAGATGTAGAGTTCCATGAAACTATATTTAACGCATCACAAAATGATAGACTGATACAGCTCTTTGGTAGTATGGGAGAGCAAATTCAAAGATATCGTGTGACTTACTTTAAAAATGTAACAGAGAGTGAACGCGTACTAGATGAGCATAATGCTTTATTGCAAGCACTCAAAGATAGAAATGAAGAATTAGCAGCTGGATTAGCGACAGAGCATATTCATACGCAGTGCCATTCTATTATGCAGTTTATTAAGAATAAAAATAAATAAGAGTAAAATAAAAGCTGAGACAAAAGAGGAGTTAAATATCCTATTTTATCTCAGCTTTTATTTTTACTACTACGAAGCGATACAAGGGGTAAGCTGGATTTGGCGGTTATGAAGCTACTGACTGTATTGTGAGATAAAGATTACAATTTTTGAGAAAATAGGGTACAATAGGAGGATGAAATAGAGTAAAATACATAATAGGAGAGACATAAAATGCCACCAATTAATTTACTTATCAAACCAGCATCAAGTGTGTGTAATTTAGCTTGTAAATACTGTTTTTACCATGATGTAAGTGACAATCGTCAGGTTAAATCTTACGGTAAAATGTCTGTAGAAACATTAGAAGTATTAGTAAAAAAAACCTTAGAAATAGCAGAGTATAACTGTACATTTGCTTTTCAAGGTGGTGAGCCTACTCTTGTAGGATTGGATTTTTACAAAGAGCTTATTAAATATCAAAAAAAATATGCAAAGCCAGATTTAAATATCAGTAATGCTATCCAAACTAATGGGACACTGATTAATGAAGAGTGGGCTGAGTTTTTCGGTAAACATAAATTCTTAGTAGGATTATCTATGGATGGTCATCAAGAAGTTAATGATGGACTAAGAGTTTTTAGAAATGGTGAAGGAACTTTTGAAAGGCTGATGGAAACAACTAAGCTTTTTGATAAGTATAAAGTAGAGTACAATATATTGACCGTTGTGACAAGTCATGTAGCAGAGCATATTAAAGAGATATATGCATTTAATATGAGCCACAATTTTAGATATATGCAGTTTATACCTTGCCTAGATGATATCCAGGAAGAAAGAGGACAAAAGGATTACTCGCTTACGCCAAGGCATTATGAGAAATTCCTAAATGACCTTTTTGATCTATGGTATCAAGATATCAAAAGAGGTGAGTTTGTCTATGTAAGATATTTTGAGAATTTATTGCAACAAATGTTAGGTTACTATCCAGAGGCTTGTGGGATGATGGGTGTCTGCACAAATCAATATGTGGTAGAAGCTGATGGTGGTGTGTATCCTTGTGACTTCTATGTCATGGATGAGTACAAGATAGGAAACCTCATAACAGATGAGTTTGAAGAGCTTGAGCAAAAGAGAAAAGATATTCATTTTGTAGAGCAATCTGTGCAGAAGGATTCTGGCTGTATGAAGTGCAAATGGCATAGACTTTGCCACGGTGGTTGCCGAAGGGATAGAGATTTATTTATGGATGGGAAGACAGGCCGTAACTATCTCTGTACGGCTTACAAAGGATTCTTCAAGCATGCCTATCCTAGATTAGAAGAAGTCGCAAAGCTTCTAATGCAAAGACAAGGACAGATGCATTAGATTTCAACACTTTTACTAACAACAATATCTACAAACTATAAAAATAGTCTACGGGGGGCCGTTCATGATTAAATTAAAGGAACTAAATATCGTCGCTGATAAGGAATACGAAGGAAGAACTTTGCCTCAATATATAGAAGAGCAAGGTGAAGAGGCATTAGGAACAAAATATAGCCTAGATAAAGAAAATGTTCATACAGAGATAATGTCTATTGAAGAAGAAGCTGAATTTGTAGTAGATGAAACTTCTTTCCATGCTTTATTTGTATTAGAGGGAAGTAGTCATATGTTATCTAGTAGAAAAAAGATGACTTTAAACAAAGGGAATATCATTTTTTTACCAGCAGGATATGGGACATACTGTATTGTGGGGACATGTAAGGTAATATTTATGACAATTGCATAATATAAGGTATAAAAGGGTGGCTCTACAGATAGGACAAAGTAGAGTCACCCTTTTTGTACACTAAAAGGAGACATAGACATAATATATAGCAAGAGGCCTCTTAAAACAAAATATAATTTGAAGGAGCGATGATCTATGTGCGGAAACTGTGGAAGATCATGTGGAGAAAGAGAAGGATCATGTGGAAGATCTAATGGAGAAAGATCATGTGGAAGAACTAATGGAGAAAGAGAAGGATCATGTGGAAGATCTAATGGAGAAAGAGAAGGCAGAAGTGGCTATAACTATCCTAAATATTGGAATGGATATGTTTGGTATGAAGTAGAAATAGAATATAGAGGACCTTATTTCTACCCTTCTTATGAAACTAGAGAAGCTGAAGAAAGAGAAGGATCATGTGGAAGATCTAATTGCGGATGTAATCGCGGATGTGGATGCGGTAACTAAATAATTGCATAAGATAACATATAAATAGAAAAGGTGTAATGATAGTTCTTTATCATTACACCTTTTCTATGTATATTTTTGCCTTAATAACCAAATAATTGTTATAGATGTCATTAGAATGGATAGTAGAGGTGAAATATGAAATTGCTAGAAGATATTGTTTCTATTTATATAGTCATTGTAATGCTAGTCATAGGTCTATATATGGTGTTTTTACAAAGTAAATACTTAGATACAGTAGATCATTTGGAAAAGGAAACGAAATTTACTAAGGTAGTAGGCTATGGGTATATTGTATTAGCTATTATTGCCTTTGTTATTTATCTTAAATAATCTATGAAGAAAGGGGACAAAAGATGGATGAGAATAAAGATAGGATGGGTCCAAGTAGAGAAGATGCTACGCATGACAAGGAAAATAAGATTACTTTATTACTAGAAACAGAACTTGAAAAAAATATAAAAAATATAGAAATGCTTTTTGAAAACTGTACAGATGTCGTTAAGCGAGAAGTAGATATCGGGAATACCAGCTCTATTAGAATTTATGGTGTTTACATTGATGGGATGGTTAACCGTGATATTATAGAGAATTTCTTCTTAGCTAGAATTGTAGACTATAAAAATCTAAACGATGAGAAGATTATCATTGATAAGCCTATCACACAGATTATCATGGATCACTTCTCTGCAACATTTGATATCAAAGAAGTAGCATGTATGGATGATATGGTAAAGGCTGTATTATCAGGAGATACGGCAATCTTTGTAGACAAGGCCTCAAAAGGGTTAGTCATAGCCAATAGGAGCTGGCCTGTAAGAGGAGTAGGTGCACCGGAAACAGAGGCGGTTGTAAGAGGACCTCGTGATGGATTTGTAGAGACGATTAGATTCAATACAGCACTTATCAGGAGACGTATTCGTGATACCAAACTCAAAATAGAAATGACAACGATGGGAACAAGAAGCCGTACAGATATTGCAATCATGTATATGGATGATATCGTGAAGCCTACTTTAGTAGAAGAAGTAAAGACTAGGCTTGCTAAATATACTATAGATGGTATTTTTGATAGTGGCTATGTAGAGCAGCTTATAGAAGATAGCTGGAAAAGTCCATTCCCACAGACGCAGGCAACAGAAAGACCAGATAAAGTAGCTTCAAGTTTACTTGAGGGTAAAGTAGCTATAGTAGTAGATACATCACCCTTTGTACTTATCGTACCAGGCACGCTAAATGCTTTTTTCCAAGCTTCAGAGGACTACTATCAACGCTGGCAAATTATGAGTTTTACAAGGATACTTAGGTATCTTGTATCTTTTATATCCTTTGCACTACCAGGACTTTATTTGGCAGTACTTAATTTCCACCCAGCCATGTTACCTACTTCTATAGCAGTATCTATAGCAGCATCGCGGGAAGGTATAGCTTTCCTTAGTGTGTTAGAAATCATTATTATGGAAACGGCCTTTGAGCTCATAAGGGAAGCCGGGATTAGGTTACCTGGACCTATTGGATCTGCATTGGGAGTGGTAGGGGGGATAGTCATAGGACAAGCAGCGGTAGATGCCAAACTGATTAGTCCCATGATTGTTATCATTGTAGCTTTAACAGCTATTGCTACCTTTGCTATACCAGATTATGCACTTACAACAGCCTTTAGGTTAGCTAGATATGGCTTTATATTGATTTGTTCATTATTTGGACTCTATGGATTCCTGATAGGACTCCTTTTATTACTTGCACATTTATCTTCACTTGAGAGCTTTGGAACACCATTTTTATCACCTTATGATGCAAGTGATCAAAATGGCTATCATGATCTGCGGGATACAATCATTAGATTCCCTACGTTCCTACTTAATCGGAGACCTAGGTATGCAAGACCAGGACAGAAGACACGCCTTCGTCTAACTGACTCAAATAGTATTACTGAGGCGCCACCAGGTCCAGATAGCAGGCAGCAAGTAGTAGTGCCAGGCGCTACGAAAAGTAAAGAAGATACATCTAAACGCAAAGGGGGCAAATAAATATGTATACCCATAATGCTAAGATATCGGTACATCAAGCCAAGCTACTGCTAGTGCTACAAATGTTTAATATGTCTATTATTATTTTACCAAGGATTGCAGCTAAGACAGCAGGACATGATGGCTATATGTTACCTATAGCAGCCTTTATACTAGGAAGTATTTATATAGGTGTCATTGTAAGCTTAGTCAATAGATTTCCTGGGAAAGATATCGTAGAATTTGCTCCAAAGATTGTAGGGATACCTATTGCTGTTGTTATTAATACTATATTTGCAATAAAACTTTTGATAAGTGCAGGATTTGAACTTAGAATGTTTGCTGAGATGATATCACAAGTTTTATTACCAAATACACCATTGGCAGTGATTATATTGGTGATGTTATTTACTGTGTATTATCTTATTAAATCAGGAGCAGAAGCAAGTGGGCGTATGGCGGAAGTGCTGATGTATTTTGTATTCGTACCACTTGTGATGATTCTTATTCTGATAGTCATCAAGACAGACTATAAGCAACTACTACCTATGTTTCAATCAGAGCCTAAAGATTTTTTAAGTGGAGCTTATTATGTCAGTCTCACTTTTGTACCTCTAGAGTTCTTGTTGGTATTAGGTGCTATTGTGAATAAGCCATCGAAGATGAAAGGTATTTGTTTCTTTGCTATAGGTGTAACGAGTGTACTAGAGATTTTAATTATTGGTCTAACTTTTACAGGGATTGGAACAGTAGAGACAACAAGACAGATTTGGCCAGTACTTACACTGATGCAGAGTGTACAGCTACCTGGATCCTTTGTAGAAAATCAAGAAATTTTGATGATGGTTTGGTGGGTACTTAGCATCTATATGTATGTAAGTGGAGGGATTTTTGTAGCTTCACAAATTCTTAGCCGACTAGCTAAGTTCCAAAGAGAAAATGTAACGGTTATTCCCCTTATACCTATAGTGTTTTTTATTGCTATGGCACCAGGTAGTCTCGTAGAAGCCTATCAGTATTTCATTAAATTCCAAGGGATTTACGGTATTGTCTTTCTCTTGATTGTACCTGCAGTCTTGCTCTGTGTAGCAAAGCTAAGGAAAGTAGGTGGCACAGGTGAATGAAATAAGAGAGAAGAGGAATCACTGGAAGAGAAAGCTTAAAAATAAATTTGATAAGTACAGGGGTAGGTGTCTTAAACTTATTCCACTTGCTATCGTACCTACTTTATTAGTAGGTTGCTGGGATAGTATAGAAATTAATAACCGTTCAGTCATACTAGAATTTGCTATTGATAAAAATATGGAGCATGAATATGACCCAAGTATTGCGTTAGATGATCAGAGCATCTACAACATCACTTATACTATTCCGGACATGGCTAAACTTTCGGGGACAGAAAGTTTGGCGACAAATATGGAGACAAGTATTATCGTACAGGCTCCGACTATTGCTGCAAGTATAGATGACTTAGAAACTAAGACACGTAATACCATAAGCTTTAGTCACGTTAAAGGTCTATTAATAGGAGAAAACTTGCTTAAAGATAAAAAATTATTTAAGCAAATTATTGACTCTATTTCACGCGATATGGTTATAGCAAGAAATGTGCCTTTACTAGCGGTAAAGGGAGATGCAGCAATTGTAGCTGAGATAGAAAATGAGCAACAACCTGTGATTGGGCTATATATTATGAATTACTTTAATAATAAAGAGAGACCTAAAAGTTACTTTAAGCCACAACTACTAGGTAATTTTATTAGAGATATCCAAGAGACAGGTGTAGCAACTATGCCTATATTCCATATACCACAGCAAAATGATGAAACAAAGAACCTTCAAGAAGGTGAAGTAGATGAGGGCGCAGGCATAGGTGAAAATGGAAAAAAAAATAACGAAATAGATATCAGCGGGGGAGCTGTTATCAAGGATTATGAATTAGTGGACTATATTACCAAGGAAGAAGTAAGAGGACAGCTCATTATACAAGGGGAGGTGAAGAATTCTCCTGTAACAGTTATGTACGAAAACAGCCCTATTACTTACTCCATTAAACAAGAAAAGAGTAAAATAAAATTTGAAAAGACACCAGAGGGACCAGTCTGTTATGTAGAAGTTGAAGCTAAAGGAGATATATCTGAATACAGTTCAGAAACAGAAGAAACTATATTCGATACATCGACTATTAAAGAAATTCAGCAGATAGTAGAAGATGAGATTGTAAGACAGGCTCAGCTAGCTATTGATAAATCTAAAGAATTAAATACAGATTTTATGCAAATTGGACTTGAGATGTACCGTGGGCATCCTAAGTGGTGGAAAGAGTATGGACCTCTTTGGGATGCGGGAATATATGAGGAAATGCCTATTATAGTAGATGTGAATGTGGATATAGAGAACACTGGCATACTGCAATAAAGTATATCTAATTGATTAGACAAGCCTAAATGGTGTATCATAGGATATAATTATAAAAATTATACTATTTAGGTAGGGGATACAAAAATGATATTTGATACACATATGCATACAGAGTTTTCAACAGATAGTGAAATGAAGATAGAAGATGCTATCAAGGTAGCAAAAGAAAAAGACCTAGGGATTATTATCACAGAGCACTATGATCTGGATTATCCAGTGGGAAATGATTTTAAGTGTGATATACCAAGTTACTTCAAGGCATATGAGAAGTATAGGTCCGATAAGGTGCTACTAGGTATAGAGATTGGACTTGCATCGTCTACATTAAGTGCTAATGAGCAGACGGTTAAAGATAATCGTTTTGATTATGTATTAGGTTCTATTCATGGCGTAGATCAGATAGATATATTTACAGACTACATTTATATGGGATTAGATGAAAAGACTTTTTACGATAGGTACTTTGAGTATATGATTAAGTGCATCAAGATGTATGATGGATTTGATTCACTTGGGCATATTGATTATATTCATAGATATGCACCTTTTGAGAAGCCAGAGTTAAGGGTTGGTGAGTATAAAGAAGCTTTAGCTGAAGTGATGAAGGTTCTGATTGATAAGAATAAAGCTATAGAGCTTAATACGAGAAGATTTGGGAGTGAAGCTTCTAGGAAAGCTTTACTCGAGGTTTATAGACTCTACAAGGATTTAGGTGGGAAGTATGTGACGATAGGATCTGATGCACATGGGATAGATGCTATTGGGGCGTATTTTGATGAAGGCTTAAAGATGGTGGATGAGCTTGGACTTAAGACTGTGTACTTTGAGAGAAGAGAAATGAAATATTAAGGAGTCAAGGGGCCGTCTAGGTGAGGGGGCGATATGTC
>JAVVPO010000089.1:0-9000 GCA_036655715.1 Cellulosilyticaceae bacterium
TTTTATTTATTTATTAAAAAAAGATTCAATGATGGCTATTACTTGCTCTTGATTATCTGCAGCTACATAATAGATATAATCACCTTTTTGAACAATTGCTGTATTCTCAATCTTTGGCATTTCTTCTGTCATGTACTGCTCAAATATTTGCAATTGATTGGCTTTATGTGCTTCCATAGCTGTAATGATTTTCTCTGTTTGTCCTGGCTCAGCCTGAACAACAATAATCTCTGTAGCACCTTGTCTTGCTGGTGCAAGTCCTGCCAAGTCTACTACATCAGCTTCTACAAGCTCTGGATAGATTGTATCAATTTCCACCTTACTTACTGGAAACACCATACCAAGACCTTCACCTGCCTCCTCTTGAATTCTAGTAATAACTGCCTCAGCATTGCCATTCATCTCATAGACTATTTCTTTTGGAGTACTTGTACAGCCCACTAAGCACATCACTAAAGATAGTACGAGGACTAATATTTTTGTTTTGATTGCTTTCATACGATGTTCCTCTTTTCTACACTGTATTTATCTTTTATAGTTTTCCCAGTTATTTGCATTTAATTCCTTTGTTTTATTAGATTCTTTCTATTTTACTTACAAATAAACGCCTTATCTTTAATTACTTTAGATAAGGCGCTTCTCCTTTATTAACTCTTTTAGCCATTAATAATATTCTGTTCTTTATTTATCATCAACTTAACAAATTTCTTTTTCCCTATTTTCAAGACATCTTCATGAGCTAAGGGACTCTTTATATCAAGTATTTTTTCTCCGTTATTTTGAACGCCGCCTTGCTGGACTAATCGTCTAAACTCACTACTACTTGAGATAATACCTCCCTCTACTAATTGAGGGATAATATCCACTAACTGCCCGCGGTGAATCACCATCTCTGGAATATTGTCTGGTATAGCTTTTTTACTAAAAGCCTCTTCATAGTATTTCATAGCTTCATTCACATCTTCTTGTGAGTGGTAAAGTCCTGTAATAATTTGTGCTAATTCATATTTTACATCTCTAGGATTCTTTCCCGCATCTAATGCCTCTTTAATCTCATCTATACGATCTGGATGTTCATCTGTAGCTAATTCAAAGTACTTAATAATCAGATTATCTGGTACTTCCATCACCTTTTTGAACATGATATGAGCAGGTTCACTTACACCAATGTAGTTACCTAGACTCTTACTCATCTTCTCTATCCCGTCTAGTCCTTCTAGAATTGGCATAAACATAGCAATTTGTGAATCTCCACCCAGGGTCTTTTGAAGAGTTCTCCCCATAAGGATATTAAAAGTTTGGTCTGTTCCTCCAAGTTCTATATCTGCCTCTAAAACAACAGAGTCATAAGCTTGCATCAATGGGTAAAAAAACTCATGTATGCCTATTGGCATGTTATTTTTATAGCGTTTTTGGAAGTCATCTCTCTCCATCATACGTGCAACAGTGGTTGTCGCTGCAAGTTTTAGTACTTCTTCAAAGCTAAGCTTGCTCAGCCATTCACTGTTAAAACGTACTTCTGTTTTATCTTTATCTAAAACTTTGAAGATTTGTTCTTGGTAAGTGAGCGCGTTGGCCTTTACTTGTTCCTCAGTCAATGCTACTCTACCCTTTGATTTACCTGTTGGATCACCAATCTTACCTGTAAAATCTCCAATAATAATAACTGCTCTATGCCCCAAATCTTGCATTTGCTTGATTTTACGTAGTACTACGGCATGGCCTAAGTGAATATCAGGTGCACTAGGATCGAGTCCTAGCTTAATAACAAGAGGTTTATCTCCCTTTGTCTCTAGCTTTTTCTTTAAATCTTCTACGCTGACAATGGTGTCCGCACCTTTTGTCATAATTCTAATTTGTTCTTCTACTGATTTTCTCATTGTTTTCAACTCTCCTTATACTAATTTGATTTAATATAAGCAAGTTCTATAAGATTTTAGAAGTATTTTTGGAAACAAAAAACTCCCACCCTTTTGTTTCCAAAAGGACAAGAGTATCATCTCGTGTTACCACCTTAAGTTTATAGACAATTCACATTGTCTACCTCTTCAAGTACACCCCTCAGGTTATACTCTAGCACTATAACGTGTGCAGGAATCCGTCACAGCCTACTAAATGTACTTGTTCGGTGTGAAGCTCAAAGATGTATTCGTAATTCCTATGCCATGCCCCTCTCATCTACCGGGTACTTTCTGTTTGGCATTACCTGAATTACTACTTGTTCTTGTCACAGCTTTTCTTCATCTTATACTCCGAAATATATTTCTATAAATCTTCGTTATGCGTATTAAATTACTCTTATTATATGCAACTGCTCTTCTTGTGTCAATAAAGATTTTTCGTCATCATTTTAGTCAATGATTACTTTTTTGTACCATTTCCTTTTCTAAAGCTCTTACTAAACGTGTTGCCAATACATCTGAATAAGTTTTTGCTTCACCTTTTTTCATATGTTATCACCTTTCTTAAAAGCATATTATTTGTAGTTATTATTCACCTATTTCATTTCATTCTATACCTGTGACTTATTACTTTTTAAGTCATTAACCACCACTTCAAGTGGTAGTTTGATAGTTTACTCTATTATCCCCAGCCTAGCTGGGGATTAAGATTGTCATTTATTTCAAATCAATTGAAGTACTAATCTCCGTTCGCTCAATCCAGTTAATATTCAAAATCACATCATAACTTTCTCTATAAGGCAAATTCACACGGTAAATCGTCTGTGTATTTCCTTCTTCACCACTTATCATGCTTCCTACACTATAGTCTTTATCATCTATCTTCACACTACTTAAATAATTAATAGCTGGATTGTCTTCTATTACTATATGAAGGTGTCCACTTTCATAGTAAAAATCCTTAATGGTCATATAGCCATCCCCTAAAGGATATGTATAAGGATATGCTCCATCTAATCTGAGACTTACGGGTTTCTCTTCATCTATTGTATAGGTATAGCCTTCTGCCTCTAGCCACAAGCTGCTATTTTCATCAAAGTAAGCTGAAGGTATGATATATTGCGTAAAATAATTCTCATAGCTTCCCCCTGCAACGCTTGGACTTTGGCTATATATCCCTTTCTGGTTTCCTTTTAGAACAGGTTTGTAAAGACTTTCTACTTGCCTTCCCTTAGCAGTAGAACTTACTTTTATCTCCATCTTCGTCGGATCTATTGCAAGCTCCTCTAGGGTGATAGAGCCATCTTTAAAATAACTAGTACCTGTTCCTTTGTAATACTTTCCTTCTGGTATCTTTTCCCACGATATAGGTAGTGTAACTTTTGCTTTCCCTAGCATTTTTTCATCCTTATTGAGACTTACTTCAAAAACTATCTCTTTATATGCTTTAAAGGCATTTCTGTCTCCTATAAGTTCAACGCTCTTGTGAGTCGAGTCTACATTCCAAGTACTTATACTTATATCATTCCATGAATGAACCAAGTCTAAACAATACCCTTTTTTACTTTCTTCCACTAAGCCTTCTACCTCTAATTCAAAAGCTATACGGGTTTCATCGCCAAAAATATTGCTTACACGAAGTGTGTATTCTCCTATAGGTAGCTCTAAGTCTTCAATAAGTGGCTCATACCCATTTAGCTTAGCATATTGAATACCTAGATCATAAAGGCTATCTCCTTCTTGTTTATTAAAATGAAAGATACTTACTACTTCTGAGTAATGGGATGTATATCTCATTTTAATTTGTATTAAATCACCGACTTTAATGTTATACTTCTCAATATCTTGATTTGCTAGTGTAATACTTGCATAACCAAGTCCTCTAAGCTCTATTTGGGATTGATTTTCTCTATAAGGTTTTATCTCCTTAACCTCTCCCTCAAAGTCCATTTCTTCAATATCTATCTGTGGCTGAGGCTGCGGCTGCCCAGAGGTGGCTTCTTTGGGCATATTATTTTGAATCATATAAAGCTGATTTTCATAAGTAATCAAAGTTTCTGCTTGACCTATGAGCCCACCTTCTCTAGTCTTTACCTTCATAGTAATCTGATTTTTCTCACCTTTCCAAAGACTCCCATCCTCTTCTTCTGGTGTCCAGTAAACCGCTGTACCATTTAATGTTTCAAAGACCTTACCTTTATTAACAAAAGCGTTATCAGAGATTAAATCCCCACCTTTATAAGTCGTCTCTGCCACAAAGCTCCCATGCTCTGTCTCAAAAGTTTGCACCTGTTTTTCAAGAGGATTCCTACTCTTTAAAGCAATACCTAGCGTCTTACTAAGGTCTGCCTCATAAAGCTCTGCTATACCAATTACCCGCATATCTAGCTGACTAAATAACTGAGCAAGATTCTCCTTGGACTTACCAAATTCTCTTAAATCTTGGTCCCACAGCTTCTGGACTTCACTTCTTGTATAGACAAGCTCATATGGCTTTTCTAATCCCTCTATTCCTTCTAATCTATAAGTTATTTGGTCTACATTTTCTATTAAAGTAAAAATCAACAGTGCATTTTCGTAGAAAATAGATTGAGTCAATTCATTGGGAATGCTCATATCTAGCCAATCGTAGCTTACTGTAATACCATAAGGTTGCTCTGAAGTTTGTAGCTCTATCCCCTTGCCATACATCTCATAGCCGCATAGTTCTACCAATCCTCCTACTTTACTATTATCCCCTACATAAGGCGTCTTGAATTGCCAAGCTTTATCTACGCGCTGTACAAGTTCCTCTGCATAAGCAGACTTTTCTTCTTTTATCCCTGTAAGAAGCAGTCCACTTAATCCTACTACACATACTATGCCAAGTGCCATCACTTGCTTACGATTTTTGACAAACCACCCTTTGCTAGCAATATGCCGAATACGGGTATGAAAACTTTTCTTATCACTGGCCATAGTAAGGACACCTTTAGCATGATGACGTTCTTTCATCAGCTCTAACACCTTAAGCAGAGTTTTGCCATAATTCTTTTGAGCCTCTACATCAAGACCTTTAAGGACTAGGTCATCTGTACAGATCTCAATATCTTGTCTCATACATTTAAAACAATAGAGCATCATTGGATTAAACCAATGAATAGCTTGTAATCCCAAAAGTAGTAAATTCACCCAATGATCTTTTCTCTTGTAATGAGCCATTTCATGAAGTAGCACATATTTCAGCGCCTCATCCTCTAACGCTACTATCTTCTTGGAGATTAAAATACTAGGTTGTATGCTTCCTACAAGCGCTGGTGAACTTAGGGTATCTTGTACTCTAATGGGTAAATTTTTCCCCACACCTATCTGCCCTTTACAGATTTCAAGTAACTTTTTTAGTTCCTTTTCCTTATTAACAGGAACACGCCTTAGCTTTCTAGAAAAAGAGTAATAACTAATACTCAAGCTTCCAGTCATGCCGATGAATCCGATAAGCCAAATAAGCTGTATCCCTTTCTTAATCCCCGATGAATCTATAGTAGCTTTTTCATTTATTTCAGAAAGTTGTCTATCTGGCATTTGTATCCCTGTTACTTGTTGTGGGATGACCTGTGCCTTTTCATCTTCTGTTCTAGTAGATAATGAGACTATCGGTCTATCTACACTCTCTAACTGCTTCACAGAAAACCGTTCTGCTACAAAAAGATTAAATAGGCTCAGGGAGCTCTCAGGTCCTATAGGCACTATTAGCTTAATGATTAAAATACTCCACAAAGCATAATGCCATCTAGGACTTATCCGTTGTTTTAATACACTCTTAACCAAGAGCAAAGTTACTCCCACTACACTACCATAAAAAGTTGTAAGCATTACCCATTCAAATACAGCCGTAAGCATCAGTCCACCTCTTTCTCATCCAAAAGGGCTTTCAGTTCCTCTATCTCATCTTGAGAAAGCTTTTGCTCTTTTAAGAAATTCATCATCATCATTTTAACTGATCCGTTATAGATTCTTTGCAAGAATGATCTACCTACCTCCCTTTTATAATCTCCTTCCTTTACGCAAGGATAATAAATATACGCTTTGCCATCTCCTTTTTCACTTTCCACTATCCCTTTAACTACTAATCTCGTAATCAAAGTTTGAATAGTCTTAGGCTTCCAATCTGTTTGCATTGTTAACACTTCTATAATTTCACTACTTTTAACTTCACCCTTTTCCCAAATCACCTTCATCACTTCATATTCAGCTTCAGATATTTGTGGCAACTTAGTCATCTGATTTTCTCCTTCTAGTTGGATTACATTTGTAAATATATTTAGATTACATCTGTAATCCGAATTTGTCAATTATTATAAACTAAATATTTAATTCTATTTTTCAAAAGTACTAAATTATCATCTAAATATAAAAAATACAATACATAATCCGATAGCCTCACGTATTGTCTCTATATTATTTTAATCTACTATCATTACCTGGATTTGTCCTAATGATTTTTCTTTATGATCTGTTCCTGCTCTTGTCATGACATAAATCTCATAGCATTCTTCCGCTACCTTTATATCATTTTCTTCAATATAACTCATAAGCTTTCTATAATACTTACTCGTATCTTTATAATCATCATCAAAATTAATAGTTACATATTGTCCTTCTTTTAATGTAATAATCTTATTTTCATCTATAAGTGTTGTATCATGAATACTAATCATCATATTATCATAGGTCAATTGATTCGCCTCCCTAAAGCTTTCATAAGAAGTGGCAAAAACGAGTTCCCTATTGGTCATACCATATTTCTTTTCAATATCACTTAGTGTTCTTGTTAAGTTTATCTCAAATTCTTCGGTATATCTATTGGTATTACTATATTTTATAAACTTTCTTTCTGTATTATACTCTATGAAAACTTTGTCTATTCCCTCTTCTAATAACCCTTGTATTCTATTTTCCAAAAAGGATATATTACTTTTGATATCTTCTAACTCTTTTATCTTGTCGGCTATAAGCTCTTTTTGTTTTGTTATAATCTCCAAAATCGAATCTACAGAAGTATAGTTTGATAATAATATTTTAATTTCATCTAAAGATAAGCCCATAGCCTTACATTGTTTAATAAAATCCAAGATAATAAAATGCTTAACCGAATAATATCTATAATTACTCTTTTCATCTACATAGGCAGGTTTGAGTATGCCCTTTTTGTCATAGAGTCTTAAAGCTTGTACTGAAATGTTATGTAGTTTAGAAACTTCTCCAATTGAAAATCTTGTATCCATCTAACCTCACCTCATAATTACTATTTCCTAAATTCTAAAAAGCTATGTTTAGAATACACTAAACACAGCTTTTTTAATACTATTTATCGTTTATGCACTTAGTTCTTCTATTTCACTTAGTACTTTTTGTTTGTTTAATATCTTATGTGTAGATGTTTTTACATTAGCCAGAGAAGCTATCGTTATAAATGTCAGCAACTCTGCTACCAAACTACCTGCCCAAATCCCATTAGGTCCTAGTACTTTATAAAGAACGAGTAAACAGACTGGCAAGTAAATTACTGACCTTAAGATACAGCTTAAATTAGAATACTTAGGCATTTCAAGTGCTTGGAAATAAACTAACGTATTCAGATTGAGCCCTACTGCAAAGTAACTTACACTTGAAATACGAAGTGCTGTATATGCCAGTTCTGAAATAGCAGGATCTGTTGTAAATATGCCTATAAGTGTAGGTCCAAATACAAAGCTTATCACGACAAATAAGGCACTGATTGTGATAGATGAGATGCAAGTGATTTTAAAGAATCCTAGCATTTTCTTTCCATCTCTTTTTCCATAATTATAACTTATAAGCGGTTGTACGCCAAGTGTTAATCCATAAAGCACCATATACGTATTCGTTGTAATATAGTTTAGAATACTATAAGCTGAAATCCCCATTTCTCCAATACATTTCATAATAACAATATTATGAAGTAGTACGATAACAGAATAACTAGCTTGTGCAAAGAAAGATGGGAATCCGATTAACGAGAATTCTTTTAAATCATTTAGATTGATTTTAACATTTCCAAATGTTAAATATCCTTTTTTCATAATAAAGTGAGGCAATAATACAGACACTGTTACAATCTGCCCGAGTCCTGTAGCTATTGCTGCTCCTTTAATACCAAGTCCTAATTCAAAAATAAAGATGTAATCTAGTACAATATTTGTTAATGCACCTGCTATAGTAGCCATCATAGCAAGCTTTGGCTTCCCATCATTTCTAGCAAAGCTACTAAGGACTATCCCTATTAAGTTAGGAATACAAAATATTGCATAAAATCTTAGATACTCTACTGCTAAGCCTTTTAAATTATCATTTGCTCCAAGGACTGTTACAATTTGTTCTGTAAACAAAATACAACCTATACTTAGAATAATACTTACTATCAAAAGGAACTTGAATACTTGTCTAAAAATACTTACAGCTTTATCTATATTTTGTGCACCTATATTTTTAGAAACTAACGCGCCTCCGCCAATGGCAAACATTGAGGCAAGCCCAAATAACATAACTGTAAATGGCAGTACAATATTAACTGCTGCTAATGCTGAGTCTCCTACACCTTGACCTACGAATATACCATCTATAACCGTATATAGAGATGATATAAACATTGCAAGGGCAGATGGTACTGCATATTTAAAAAATTCTTTTACCATATTTTAATTTCTCCCTTTTCATTTCCTGCGATAGTTTATATCATAAACTCTATTCCTAGTATAGAGTCAATAGATATTTTTATTAAATAGCTACGGAGCGATCTAAGTCTTTTCATTATATATGAAGCAATGCTTCAGACAAAGCTAAAAATTGCATCGGAAGCTGCATAGCAGGTGAAGTCTGACCTACTGCATTGGATACAACCATGAGGCCTCCTCCAATTAAGACACTGACACTTAAAATTAAGACGATTAGTTCTACTACGATCTTATTGATTAAAGAATGCTTCTTTTCAAATTTATTGGTAAAAATATTGATAGATAAATGTTTTTCGAGTCCATAGGCATATTTTCATGTATAGGTTTTACGGCTTCAATAAAAGGTGCCTTATCAATATCTCTAT
>JAVVPO010000090.1:0-5058 GCA_036655715.1 Cellulosilyticaceae bacterium
GGTGAAAAAAGGTTATCCACACTTTTTTTGTGTAGAAGCTAGCAATCTGGTCTATAATATAAATTAATCATATGATACACTAAAAATAATAAATAAAAATATAAGGTGGGATGAACATGCAGCATGAGGAGGTTCCAAGGCTTAATCATATTAAGAATACTGTCTGGAAAGAAGTATGTGAAAAATATAATCTAAATAGCATAATCATCTTTGGAAGTATTTTAACAGAGGAATTTCATGAAGGTTCAGATATAGATATTGCAGTACTAGGCGCAGGAAAATTATCACTTAAAGAGATACTGACATTAGAAATGTTTTTTGAAGATTTATTAGAGAGACCTATAGATGTAATAGATTTGAAAAGTGAGGGGTTAGATTTATTTATTAAGATTAATATATTAAACACTGGAGTAAGTGTGTATACCACAGACGATAGGCAAAGTCTTGAGCAGATGATAGATGAAGTAGAAATTTATTATAGAGACAATGAAACATTTTTTTACTTTAGGAGAAAGGACTTATTATCATGAATGAACAGAGATTAATGAAAATCATAGAAGATATGTCAGAGAGTGTAGATAATATTAGAACATGTAGGGGGCTTATAGATAAAAGAGAAAATGATGAGATGACTCCATTTGTTATTTATGGCTTAAAACAAATTTTTGTGGATTTCTTTATTACAGTAGAAGATTTCAATTCATTAATGCTTAAAGAGCTTAGAAAATTTAAGATTGGCATAGATATGAAAGAATCATTAAATATATTAAAACAAAACCAAGTAATAGATGAAGAAAAGTATATATTTTTAAATGAAGCAAGACTTATTAGGAATCGTATATCCCATAGATATAAAGAACCTTCTAAAGAAGAATTACTAGGTTTTATTGGAGCAAATATCGATTGCTTTGAATCAGTATTATCCATGGTGAAGAATTACTTAAGTTAATAAAGATTGATAAGTAAAGATTTAAAGTAGGAATGAGTTTAAATCATCCCTACTTTGATACCGCCATTCTCAGGTTCTTCATAGCTCTAACTACATTTTCCCTACAAGTGGCGATATTCATGCGTACATATCCTTCACCGCATTTACCAAAGAGGGTACCTGGATTAATCCAAATCTTAGCCTCGTGAGTCATGAACTCAAGAAGTGCCTCAGGTGTCAGACCCAGACCACGCATATCTATCCAAAGCAGATAAGTTGCTTCACTCTTAGTCACTCTAATCATAGGCAGATGTTCCGATACAAATTCCTCTACATAACATTTGTTGCCCTCGATATAATCTACCAAAGCATCTACCCAGTCCTCACACTCCGTATAGCCTACTTCTACAACTTGCTGTGCAAAAGGAGACATAGTATCAATCCCTATTTGACTAAAGGCTCTTACAAACTGCTCACGGAGCTTCTCATTTGGAATAATAATATTACCAAGAGAAATACTAGCAGAGTTAAATGTTTTTCCTGTTGAAGTACAAGTAATAAGATTATCTGCTATAGCAGTAGAAAGTGTACCAATCGGTGTATGTTTATAGGCCTTAAAAACAATATCTTGATGGATTTCATCAGATAAAATAACCACATCATGAGCTAAACAGAGTTCTCCCATTTTTTGAAGTTCAAGAGGTGTCCATACACGTCCTACTGGATTATGAGGATTGCAAAGGATAAAGAGTTTCACCGCTGGGTCACTTACTTTGGCTTCAAAATCTTCAAAGTCAATTTCAAATCTATCCTCTATGCAAACTAGTTCATTGACTGCCACTTGTCTCTCGTTAGTTAGGATGCTACGAGAAAAAGGATTGTAAACTGGTTCTTGAATAAGTACTTTCTCACCAGGGGAGGTAAAGGCTTTAATAGCTATGTTGATGGCGCCTACTACATTGGGAACAACAACTAACCAATCAGATGCAATCTCCCAATTGTGTCTTGTAGACATCCAGTGACAAATAGCATCTTTATATTTTGGGGTTAAAAGAGTGTAACCGAAGATAGGATGACTTGCCCTAGTAGCTATGGCTTTGGCAATAGGAGAAGGTAGTTCAAAATCCATATCAGCTACCCACATTGGCAAGGTATCTTCTGGCATACCAAAGTCCATATGGCCATCCCATTTGATACAATCAGTATGCTTTCTACTCATAAGACTATCAAAATTATAATTCATTTGCTAACACCTCGTTTGATATAGGACACGAATCAGTAGATAGATGTCCATCAGAATATATGTATATATATATCTAAATTTACTAGAAAGTAGAAGATGAGTCAATCTATTTTGTACCAGGGTAAAAATTTAATAATTCCTGTATAAAAATTATACACCTGTCAATAATCTGTATATGTTAAAAAATACATACACAGAAAAGAGAGGGATTAACCATGACGTTTTGTAAAAAGCACATGACACCTATTATATATATAACTAGCCTACTTTTATTAGTGGGACTCTACACCTACTTTGGAGCCAAAGTATATGCACAAACTATGAGCGAAGACTTAGCAAGTAAGGTTCTTCGTTTCCACGTTTTAGCCAATAGTGATACCACAGAAGATCAGCTACTCAAGGAAAATGTAAGAGATGCAGTACTTAGCTATATGGAGCCAAAACTTGCAAATGCAGCAGACAAAGAAGAAAGCAAAGCAATTCTTACTGAGAACTTAGATAATATCACAGCAGTAGCAGAGCAGATTATAGCTAACTGGGGCAAGGACTACTCTGTCTATACAGAACTTTCCTTTGAAGAGTTTCCGACCAAAAGCTATGGGGATATAGTATTTCCATCTGGAGAATATGAAGCCTGCCGCATTATTATTGGAGAAGGCGCAGGGCAGAATTGGTGGTGTGTGATGTTCCCACCTCTATGTTATGTAGATGCAGCCACAGGGGTTGTACCACTAGAAGGAAAAGAAGAACTTAAAGAAAACCTTACGAAGGAGCAGTATGAAATAGTAGCTTATCAAAGTGAGCAGCCTTACCAAGTCAAATTTAAACTACTTGAGTGGTTTAATTAAATTAATGAAGAAAGAAGTTTTTGAAGAACTCATAGCGATTATAGATGAATTGAAGTGTGATTAAGGAGCTTCCAAAAATTAATAGGACGAAAATTCCAAAAAAAGGTAAAATAAGGTTGAATATCACAGTAGAAAGTAATAAAATAATAAAAAAGGTATGTGATAGATATATTTGGAAGGAGACTTACATTAATGAAAGAAAATATATTACTCCTCTTTGGGGGACAATCCTCAGAACATGAGGTATCTTTAAAATCTGCAACGACTATACTTAAAAATATAGACCACACAAGATTTGAAGTTTATCCAGTAGGGATTACAAAAGAGGGAGATTGGTTACTTTATAATGGGAACAATCTAGACCTTACAAGTAATAGGTGGGAGCAAATAGGAGTAACTTGTATTTTAAGCCCATCAGCAATACATAAAGGATTGCTCGTACTTAGAGAAGGTGAAGAAGCGGTACGTATCAGAGTAGATAAAGTATTCCCTGTTCTACATGGTAGAAACGGAGAAGATGGAACGGTTCAAGGACTTTGTCAACTCGCGCAGATTCCATATGTAGGATGCAACATCATCGCATCAGCAGTATCTATGGACAAGGCATTTACTAAAATAGTTGTTAGAGAAAAAGGTGTACCACAAGCTGATTTCGTATTAGTAAGAGAAAGAGAACTGAGTGATATGGACGCAGCTGTTGCCAAAGTTGAAGCAGCATTCCCGTACCCATACTTTATCAAACCAGCTAATGCAGGCTCATCTGTAGGTATTTCTAAAGCGACAAACAAAGAAGAACTTGCAGCAGGCTTGTTAGAAGCAGTGAAGCATGACAAGAAAATCTTAGTAGAAGAGACAATCATAGGAAGAGAAGTAGAGACAGCTGTACTTGGTAATGAAGACTTACAAGTATCAGGCGTAGGGGAGATACTAGCTGCGGCAGACTTCTATGATTTTGATGCAAAATATAATAATCCAGACTCTATGACTGTAGTGAATGCAGATTTACCAGCTAAGACCAAAGAGCAAATTAGAGCTTATGCAAGAGATGTATTTGAAGCAGTAGAAGGTAAAGGGATTTCTAGAATTGACTTTTTCGTAAGAGAAGATGGTAGCATTATCTTCAACGAGATTAATACATTACCAGGCTTTACTTCTATTAGCATGTACCCGATGCTATGGGCAGATGCAGGTGTGCCACTAGGTGAGCTCATTACAAGACTTGTTGAACTTGCATCATTATAAGATAGGGGAATAGACATGAATAACAGACCGATAGGGATTTTTGACTCAGGTGTAGGTGGATTAACTGTAGTCAAGGACGTCATGAAGCAACTACCAAATGAATCCATCGTATACTTTGGTGATACAGCAAGAGTACCTTATGGGAGCAAATCAAAAGGAACAGTTACAAAATTCTCAGCGCAAATCATCAGATTCCTTATAAAGCAAGATGTCAAAGCTATCATTATTGCTTGTAACACAGTGAACTCTAACTGTATAGAAGAATTACGAGCTCAGTTCCCAGATATACCTATCAGCGGAGTAGTAGAGCCAGGGGTTGCCATGGCACTACGTACCACAAAGAACAAACGCATCGGAGTGATAGGAACAGAAGCGACTATTAATAGTGGGAGATATCCAGAACTACTTAAAAGCGCCAATAAAGAGCTAGAGGTATTTGGCAAGGCTTGTCCTGTATTTGTACCACTCGTAGAAGATGGCTGGGCAGAGCACCACGTGACCCAGGAAGTAGCAAGTGTCTATCTAGCTGAGTTACTTGAGCAAAAGATAGACTCACTCATACTAGGATGTACACACTATCCAATGCTTACTAGTACCATCCAGAAGGTAGTAGGTGCGGAAGTTACACTTCTTAACCCTGCCAATGAAGCAGCGCACCAAATGGGGGAGTTTCTGAGAGAACATGCACTATGCTCAGAAGTATTACCTACTTATAAATTCTATGTAAGCGACCATGCTGAAAGAGTGAAGAGTGTAGCCAAAATGTTTTTGGACTATCCAGTAGAAGAAGTGGATAC
>JAVVPO010000090.1:5158-6822 GCA_036655715.1 Cellulosilyticaceae bacterium
GGACTACTTAATCATACTTATATTATGAAAAAATTAGAAGAAGAGTTAGCTAGATGTAGCCACTGTGGGGTGCCGCTCGTACTACTTATGTTAGACCTAGATTACTTTAAGAAAGTAAATGATACATATGGACATATGGTAGGTGATGAAGTCCTTATGGAGTCATCCCAATTATTACAAGATATAGTAGGCGATTTGGGCGGTGTTGGGAGGTACGGAGGAGAAGAGTTTTGTATTGTACTACCTGAGATAGGCCTAGAAAAAGGATTGGAGATATCGGAGGAGATAAGAAAAAGCTTTGAGGCCCATAGCTTTTCAACTGAGAAAATTAAGGTGACTATTAGTATAGGCATAAGTGAAGCAAATGGCCATATAGATAAGCAAAAACTTATAGAAGAAACTGATGAATTACTATATGATGCAAAAAATACTGGAAGAAATAAGGTCTGTGTAGGAGGAAAGTAAAATGGACACAATCAAACTAAAGATAATAAACACTCAAAAATATGAGACACATGAAGATACAAGTGAAGATATCGTAGAGGGAATTGTTGCTATAAAAGGAGAAAGTACTTATATCACTTTTAAGCAAGAAGACCTTAATTTTAAGACAACGGTTACAACACTTATTAAAATCAAAAAAGGTATTATGACAGTCAAAAGGCAAGGAAGTATCCAAAGTGGATTAACTTTTGATATTCTAAAGCCTCAGGAAACCCTTTATAGTACACCCATGGGGAATATGAATATTCAAGTTGAAACCCATGAATTAGAGAACCGAATAACAGCAGAAGACGTCTATCTTAGAGTGCGCTATAGCATCAGTATGCAAGGGAACAAGACTAGTGAAAATATATACTTCGTGCAGAATTTATGATATGCTTAAGTCATGAAGTAACACATTAAGTTCATAACTAAAATTCAAATGATAGACCTAAGGAGAATAGACATGGAAAGAATATTAAAGACAGTAGACCACACTTTACTTAAGGCAACAGCAACATGGGAAGACATCAAGGTAATCTGTGATGAAGCAAAAGAAATGCAAGTAGCATCTGTATGTATTCCACCATCATATGTAAAGCAAGCGGCGCAGTATCTTCAAGGTGAGATAGCAGTATGTACAGTAATCGGTTTCCCTCTAGGATACCAAACTACACCTGTTAAAGTATTTGAAGCAAAAGATGCTATCACAAATGGCGCAGCAGAAGTAGATATGGTTATCAATATTGCACACGCAAAAGATGGCTTATTCGATGGAATCCAAGAAGAGATTAGACAAATCAAAGCAGCTGTAGGTGATAAAATTCTTAAAGTAATCATCGAAACATGTTACCTAACAGAAGAAGAAAAAATCAAGATGTGTGAAGTGGTAACAGCAGCTGGTGCAGACTTCATCAAGACATCAACAGGATTTGGTACAGCAGGAGCAACTCTTGAAGATATCAAGTTAATGAGAAAACATGTAGGAGCAGAAGTATTAGTTAAAGCAGCTGGTGGTGTAAAAACTATCGAGGATGCCAATAACTTTATTGATGCGGGTGCAGCAAGACTTGGTACAAGTTCAATCTGCAATATTATTAAGAATTTAGAAGTAACAGGATACTAGAAGTAGAGAAAAAGGGATACCTCAGGGGGATTTTGTTAGACTGTCCGCCTGAGGT
>JAVVPO010000090.1:6922-8852 GCA_036655715.1 Cellulosilyticaceae bacterium
GAAGAGAGAGTTGTAAATGAAATGATGAGATAGATTCTAAAATCAAGGGAGGAAATGATTATGCAAATACTTGTTGCTGGAGGGGCTGGCTTTATTGGGAGCCATACTTGTGTGGAATTATTAGCTAAGGGATATGAGGTTGTTATTTTAGATAACTTTAGTAACTCAAGGCCTGAGGTGTTAGATCAGATTAGGACGATTTCTGGTAAGGATTTTAAGTTTTATGAAGTGGATTTACTAGATGAAGTGGGTGTGAATAGAGTTTTTGAGGAGAATGATATCAAGGCTGTTATTCACTTTGCGGCTTTTAAGGCTGTGGGGGAATCTGTGGCTAAGCCTATTGAGTACTATCATAATAACTTGACGGGAACGTTTGTACTTTGTAAGGTGATGAAGGCTCATGGTGTGAAGAAGATTGTGTTTAGTTCATCTGCAACAGTGTATGGTGATCCTGTGAGTGTACCTATTAGAGAGGATTTTGCGTTATCTGCAACGAATCCATATGGTCAGACAAAGCTGATGACAGAGCAGATTTTAACAGATGTACATACATCAGATAATGAGTGGGGCGTAGTGCTTCTTAGATACTTCAACCCAATTGGTGCGCATCCAAGTGGACTGATTGGTGAAGAGCCAAATCAAATTCCAAATAATTTAGTGCCTTACATAGCAAAGGTGGCATCAGGTGAACTTGCTTACCTGAATGTATTTGGGAATGATTATAACACAGTAGATGGTACAGGTGTGAGAGATTACATCCATGTAGTAGACCTTAGTAAAGGGCATACGCATGCGATTGATCATATCTTGGGTGAAACTGGTGTGAAGGTTTATAACTTAGGTACAGGTACAGGTTATAGCGTACTTGAGGTGCTTAAAGCTTATGAAAAAGCTAGTGAGAGAGAGATTGCTTATAAGATTGTAGAACGTAGACCTGGAGATATTGGAGCTTGTTATGCAGATGCAACTAAGGCAAAGGTAGAGCTTGGCTGGGAAGCGGAGTATAACTTGGATGAAATGTGTAAGCACTCCTGGGCGTTTACGATGAATAGATTGGGGGCAGAGGCTAATGAAAATTAAAAAAGCGATTATACCAGCTGCTGGACTGGGAACAAGATTTTTGCCAGCTACAAAGGCGCAGCCAAAGGAAATGTTACCAATCGTGGATAAACCAACGATTCAGTATATTGTAGAGGAAGCGGTAGCTTCTGGTATTGAGGATATCATCATCGTAACAGGTCGTACGAAGAAGGCTATTGAAGATCATTTTGATAAATCAGTAGAACTAGAGATGGAGCTTGAGAAGAAGCATAATGAAGAGCTTCTTCAGATAGCTAGGGATGTATCTCAAATAGCGAATATCTATTACATTAGACAAAAAGAGCCAAGAGGGCTTGGTCATGCAGTACTTACAGCTAAGACTTTCATTGGAGATGAACCTTTTGCAGTATTACTTGGAGATGATGTAATCACTTCAGAAGTACCCGCACTTAAGCAAATGATGGATATGTATGATAAATATCAAGGCTCTATCTTAGGCGTACAAACTGTAGAGTGGTCACAAGTAGATAAGTACGGTATCGTAGATGGCAAACAACTTGAAGAGAGAGTTTACACCGTACAAGATATGGTAGAAAAACCAAGTAGAGACAATGCACCATCAAATGTAGCAGCACTTGGGCGTTATATCCTCACACCAGAGATATTCTCATATCTTGAAAAGCAAGAAGCCGGAGCAGGTGGAGAAATCCAACTCACAGATGCCCTTTGCAAATTAGCCAAAGACCAACCAATGTATGCTTACGACTTCGTAGGCAAACGCTACGACGTAGGCAGCAAAATGGGATTCCTACAAGCCACAGTAGAATTCGCCCTAGAACGAGAAGAACTAAGAGACGAATTCATGGCATACCTTAAAGGCATCGTAAAA
>JAVVPO010000091.1:0-8824 GCA_036655715.1 Cellulosilyticaceae bacterium
TTTCAAAGTTCATTTTTCTTTATTCATCAAGGCCTTAGCCTTGTTTTTGTTAGCTGCTGTTTCGCTGCTACTTGACTTATTATGCACTATCAGCCTACATAAGTCAACACCTTTTTTTAAGTTTTTTTCACTTTTGACTTTAGATTTCTTTAATCCCTTGATAATACTATATTTCACCTTTTAAATCTGACACAAAAAATTCACTACTCACTTATTATCTCTCTAATCCATTTGATTTATACTAGAAATTTATTATTTCTACTTCTATATCCGATATATTAGCTTCTGTATTACCTTCTATATAATCTATGACTTGATTAATCATACTTTCTACAACCACTCTATTATTGCTTACTTGACTCAAACCAATGATAATCGTTTGATGTGTATCCAATTCTTCTACTTCATTTATTGCAACATTAAACCTACTACGGACTTTTCCTATTATGCTTCTTACTACCATTCTTTTTTCTTTCAAGCTCCTTACCCAAGGTGCTATTAATTTTATTCTAGCTATTCCTATTACCATTTATATCAGCTTCCCTTCTCCTTTATCAATTAAAAAAGCAGATATCACTTAGAAGGATGATTCCTCTCCCCCTATAATACCCACTCTTCTATCATTATATTAATCACTCTATAAAAGATATTTTATAATTTCCTTTACATTTATCAAATACAATCGTAACTTCTAGTTGTTCATTCTTTTTCACCTTCACAGGTATTTTTTCTATTTGTGCATCTACGTATTTCTTTTCATAGATAACTTCTCCATCTATTCGTTTAATAGTCATTAATGCTGTTCCTTCTTTGATATTAAACTGTGCTTGAATAGTATTTTCATCATTCCCTGACACTAATATCTTTCTTTCTTTTCCGGTCTTTCGGTCTACACTCTCATTTACTTCTTTATACTCTGTATTTTGAGAAGTTCCTGTTATCCCATTTAATTGTTCATGTATCATCTTTTGTTCTAGATTTTGTTGCATCACCCCAATCACCTGCTTGCCAATTACCCCAAATAAAATTATCCCTACTATCAGGCTTATTAGGATCACTATAGGAATACCTACACCTTTTTCTGCCCCTACCTTATCTGCAATGTTATATTTCCCTTCTGTCATCTCATTCGCACAGAATGGACAAAACTTATCGTACTTTCCAGATAGGTTATTACAGCTATCACACAAACTTCCAAAACTACTTCTACAATTAGGACAGAAATTATAAGTCTCTTTTACTTGTTCGTGACAATGTGAGCAATAAAGTATCTTTTCTTTTCCATACCTTATAATGAAGTAAAGGATAGCACCTACCAATCCAGGTAATATGATTACTATTATCATCCACATTACTCCACTTAAACCGTATTGCTCAGCATTTTTATATACTAGAACACCTACAATAATCTGAACCGCTAATATCATAATGCCTATTATCAGATATATTCCCAATCCAATTAGCATATCTTCCCTCTTTTCTACTGGTTTGCTTACATAAAATTATACATCTAGCTTTCACAACATTCAATCTATTCTATTCCACATAAAAAGCAGCAAGTCATATGACCTGCTGCTTCTGGGGAATACATAAGAGTTTATTGTGTTGTTTAGGGAATTTATTATTTAAAAATTAAGCAAAATATCTTTTTAATAGACCTTCGAAAGCTTTTCCATGTCTAGCTTCATCTTTAGCCATTTCATGAACTGTATCATGAACTGCATCTAATCCTAATTGTTTAGCTAATGTAGCTAATTCTTTTTTACCTGCAGTTGCTCCGTTTTCAGCAGCTACACGCATCTCTAAGTTTTTCTTTGTTGAATCAGTAAGAACTTCTCCTAATAATTCAGCGAATTTTGCAGCATGCTCTGCTTCTTCGTAAGCAGCTTTTTCCCAGTACATACCAATCTCTGGATATCCTTCTCTATGAGCAACTCTAGCCATAGCTAAGTACATACCAACTTCTGCACATTCACCTTCGAAGTTAGCTTTTAATCCTTCAATAATTCTTTCATCAGTACCTTTAGCTACACCTACTACGTGCTCATCTGCCCATACTAATCCTTCATTTGATTGCTCTTTGAATTTGTCTGCCCCTACTTTACAAATTGGACATTCAGCTGGTGCTGCATCTCCCTCATGAATATAACCACATACTGTACATACATATTTTTTCATAATCTAATCCCTCCATAATTTAATTTATTTTTTTATTTTATCTAGTATTTAATGTTAAGTAATAATTGTTTTCCGTTATGTCTTTATTATACTTACTCCTCTATCTATTGTCAACACTATTTCTATTCTTTTTTAAATTACTTTTAAATTATCTTTAGATTTACCTTACTAACTTTACAATATCTATAAATTAACTTCTTATATGCCATCTTTTCAGTTGATATCTTTCAGTTAATAAAGCCTTTCTTCTTTATTATACTATTAGTATATACCTAGATAGTCAAATCAACAATTTTGATTTTGTCACTCTCTAGTCTATTCTTACATCATTTTTTTATACCCCTATGCACTTTACAGTCAATGTTAAACAAAAAGATAGCCAGTTTATCTTAACTGACTATCTTCTGATTAATTAATATCGATTGCACTTACTGGACACCCATCTCTTGCATCTTCAGCTGCACTCTCTTCATCTGATGGAATATCCTCTGTTATTGCTTGTGCTTTATCATTTTCTTCATCCATACTAAACACTTCTGGACATACAGATGGACATAACCCACATCCAATACAAGTATCTTGATCTACTGTCGCTTTCATCTCGTAACCTCCTTATTCCATTTCAATCTTTATTATTGACTGATTTAATATTATTATACCTATCTTACTCTACTCTTTTCTTTATTTACTTCTTAGATAATACTCAACTACCCGTTCTACCTCTTCTTTTACTTCTTTAAATCCATATCTAGTCTTTATATTATCTAACGTAATCCAACCACATCCACTATAAGTGTCTTTTATTTCTTCTTTAGTTACCTGCATCTTCTTCATAATATCTCGATACAAATATGTACTATTAATTATTATTACATTATTTTCTGTCTTATATTGTTTACTTTCTATTGATGATTTATTTCATTTTATGTGTTAGAATTCTATCTTAGGCTAGGCTAATCATATTTAATTTAACCTATTATGAATCTAACGAATAAGGTGAAGTATATGAAAACTACAATATTCTATTTTTCCGGTACGGGTAATTCCCTTTATGCCGCAAAAAAATTATCTAGTTTATTACCTGATTGTGAGCTTATGAATATCGTGACTTGCATACATGAAGATAAATTTAGTTGTGAAAGTGATAATATTGGGATTATCTGTCCGATTTACGCATTCGGGCTACCTACTATAGTAGATGATTTTTTGAAAAAGTTAACCTTTTCATCTAACTCCTATATATTTGCCATGCTAACTACAGGAGGTGGTAGTGCTGATCTTGGTTTCTCTATGATCCATCGCACACTCAAATCCAAAGGCTTAGAACTCAGTCACTCATCAACGCTTAAATATGTTTCAAATTATCACTTAACAGGTGGTGTTTATAGCCCTAATGACGCAAAAGCTCTAATAATATCTAAAGACAAAGATATTATTAACTTTTCAAAAGCTGTATCTACACGCAGGTTAACTATTGAAACTTTTAAGATGCGTTATTCTATTTATCTTTTCTACTTATTATGGAAACATCTATATAAGAATAAAGACAAAAAATTCAAAGTAAATTCTAAGTGTATTCAATGCGATGTATGCGCCAAGGTTTGTCCCAATAATAATATTTCTTTAGATCTTGGGACTCCTGTTTGGAATGGCAATTGCCTAGATTGTACAAGCTGCATCAACAATTGCCCTATGCATGCTATTGATATAGGTAAGAAGAGTATCGATGTACCTCTTTACCGCAATCCATTCATTGAATTGAAAGAACTATTCTACAAATAAAAAGTAGGTGCCCATGGCACCTACTTTTTATTTACCTCTACAGATACATTTCCTATTCCAAATAAGGTTTGTATCTCTATTTGTTTTTCCTTTAATCTAAGAAGTACATTTTCTTTTTTATTATTTACTTCTTCTAACAATATATTATTTTGATCATAATTATTAGCTTTACGTATCTTATCTATATCTGCTTGAAGCTTTTCTTTTTCTACTTCCTTCTGTTCAACAATAGCTCTTTTTTGTGTAAGTTCACTCTCTAGTGTTGCCATATCATTTTTATTTTCTTGTGATACTTCTACATAATAAGGTATTCCCTCTTCAGTCTTCCCTTTATAATACACATCAAAGTTGAATACTCCTTGTGAATCCGGTTGACTAGTCGTTAACTTAATTCTTACTTTTTGATTACTTGGTTTGTAAGTCCCAAAAAACCAGCTTTTTTCTGGAATAGATGCTTCATACCGCCCATCATCATAATAATCCATGATATAAAGGTCCATAGACTTATAAGTTTTCATATTAATTAGCTGCAATTTTTTTGTATCCATTTCTGCCCTAACTGCCTCTATCTCTTTAGTCAACTTATCTACTTTACTTCTATTTTCACTAGTTTCTACATCTATTTTTTCTTTTACATTTTTAATATCTACTTCTTGCCTTTGCAGTTGAGTATATTGATCCCTTAACTGTTTAATACTATTATAGCTATTTGTAAAACTCGCATACTCTTGCGTAGTTATTGCTTGTTTTTTATTAAGTACATCTACCCACGCATTTAATAAATCCACTTCTATTCCCTGTGTTTTTAATTCTGTAAACAACACTCTGTAAATAGCCTCTGGCTCTATTACATCTAACAATTTTAATGCCATACTATTTTCTGTAGCTAATTCCGGGAATTTCATAATCTCATAAATACTCACTATAAATTTATCCATAGGAAGCTTTGCCTCATACATGCTTGCTACATTATAAAGTTTATTTACTATATCTTGTGTAGGCTCCGGATCTTTACCGAAGTATTCTACCAATGCTAATTCAAAAGTATTCATATCCAATCTATTAAGATACTTATCTATTACATCACTTTTATTTCCCTTAGCTATTTCATCTATTATAATTTGCTGAGATGCAAAAAGTATATCTTTCTCATTGTAAGCTGTTAATACTTTTTCCTTATCTCCTAAGCTTAAATAAGAAAAATACTTTTCAAAAAATACTGTGCTAATTTCCGACATATCTTCAATTAAATAATCTAATCCACTCTTAAAATATACTTTTTGATGATTTTTTACTTCTTTAACTTCTTTTGCTAATACGTTCACCATTTTTTGAGTATCTTGTGTTATTTTATAGTAACTTATCTGTATTAAGCTCATATTGAATAATAATAGTACACAAATAACTACCCCTGCAGTTATTCCTATTACTAGCTTTTGATTCTGTTCAACAAAATCTTTAAATTGATTCTTGAAATCATTTATTTTTTCCATAAATTCTCCTTACAATCCTTATTACTTTTATTATATAACGTATACGTTGTAAGTTCTAGCCTATATCCATAGTATCTTATCTGTCAGCAATTGTCGAGATATAGGATTTTTTTCTCTTGCATTTCATTCTATTTTTGTATACTATTACTTTATAAATTTTTATACCCGGATGACGCTTTGTAGAAGAGTGGCCTATGGCCCACCGAAGGAGTAACGCTCTCAGGTACTTGGTATCAAGTGTAGACTGCATCGCCGACGGAACTCTGGAGAGACCTATTTTTAAGAATAGGCGCCGAAGGGGCAAGGCTTAATCGCTCAAACTCTCAGGCAAAAGGACAGGGATCATAATAACCAGCTGAATATGCTCTATTTTTCCCTATCCCTTTTATTCAGAGATTTTTTTTATAAAAAATCAAAATAAAAGGAGATATTATTATGAACATCAACACAATCGCAACTCAAATTAATTCTTTTGTATGGGGATGGCCCCTACTCATCTTACTTCTAGGCACAGGTGTATTACTTACAATAAGACTTGGCCTTATTCAAGTTTTCAAACTTCCAAAAGCTTTAAAACTTATCTTCACTGCACAAAATCACGGAGATGGTGACATACATAGTTTTAGCGCACTCTGTACTGCTCTTGCCGCAACTGTCGGTACTGGTAATATCGTTGGTGTTGCTACAGCTATTGCCGCTGGTGGGCCTGGCGCACTCTTCTGGATGTGGATTGCTGCATTTGTTGGAATGGCTACAAAATATGCCGAAGGTGTATTAGCTATTAAGTATCGTGTAACTGATGAAAATGGTCAAATGTCTGGTGGACCTATGTACTATATCGTTAATGGTCTCGGCCCTAAATTCAGACCTCTTGCTGTATTTTTTGCAATCAGCGGGATTCTAGTAGCTCTTTTAGGTATCGGAACTTTTGCTCAGGTTAATTCTATTACTAGTAATCTACATAATCTATTTGGTATATCCCCAAAACTTATTTCTATTGTTTTAGCAATCTGCGTAGCTATCATTATCATTGGAGGTATCAAGAGTATCTCAAAGTTTGCTACAAAAGTGGTTCCTTTCATGGCTATCTTCTACATTTTAGCTTGTACACTTATACTTATTGTTTTCTACAAAGAAATTCCAGCTGCATTTGCTACTATTATTGGTAGTGCCTTTACAGGTCATGCCGCTGTAGGTGGATTTGCAGGCGCTATGATGAAAGAAGCTATGAGCAAAGGTGTTGCACGTGGTGTATTCTCTAACGAATCAGGTCTTGGTAGTGCACCTATCGCCGCCGCCGCCGCAAAAACTCATTGGCCTGCTGAACAAGGACTTATTTCTATGACAGGTACTTTTATCGATAGTATTATTATCTGCACACTTACAGGTTTATCGCTAGTAGTTACAGGCGTATGGAGTAGTGGCCAAAACGAGGCACTTTTAACTCAAACTGCTTTTAGCTCAGTATTTGGTAGCTTTGGTGCTTTTGCTTTATCTATTTGTTTAATTCTCTTTGCTTTTACTACTATTCTAGGCTGGAATTATTATGGCGAAAGATGTGTAGAATTCCTATTTGGAGTTAAAGGCATTACTCCTTATCGTATAGTATTCATACTTATGGTTGGTCTTGGTGGTTTCTTACAAATACAACTCATCTGGACAATTGCAGATATTGTAAATGGGCTTATGGCTTTCCCCAATCTTATTGCGCTATTAGGTCTATCTGGTGTAGTTGTTACGGAAACAAAGCTTTATTTTGATCATTTAAAAACTCAAACCACTTCAAATACATCCACTAAATTAGATTTATAATCCTGAAAATATATTTAAACCAAAAGGTAAAGAGCATCTTATTTCTCTTTACCTTTTACTACTTTTATTAACTCTATTTTATTTTTTTCTTGATTGTATACAATTATACTATTATAATAGTGTATATTACATTCAGATATACGACAATAAAAAACTCAAAGGAGATTACATATGAAAAAGCTAAGTTTATCAACAAAAATATTTATAGCCTTAGTTCTAGGAATTATTCTGGGTATACTTATCAATACATTTACCCCTCTTATTCCTGTACTCGATTATTTTATTAAACCTATAGGTACTATTTTCTTAAACCTCATGAAAATGACTATTGTTCCTCTAATCCTTACCACTCTCATTACAAGTATTACAAGCGTAGGTGATATGACTAGACTTGGTTTCTTAGGAAAGAAAACACTTCTGTACTATGCCTTTACGACACTCTCCGCTGCACTTATCGCTATGACACTCTCTACTTTATTTAAGCCAGGCATAGGAGTAACGCTTACTAATACAGTTTTTGAACCACAACAACAGGCTAATTTAATGTCTTTATTAGTAGACATCGTACCTACTAATCCATTTAAATCTTTAATGGAAGGTAATACATTGCAAATTATTTTCTTTGCAACCTTTGTTGGATTCGGCATTAATATGGTTGGAGAATCTGCTGATAATGTAAAACATCTTTTCTCTTCTTTCGCAGATGTTATGTATAAAATCATTGAAATGATTATGAAAATCGCACCCTTTGCAGTTTTCGCACTTATCGCAGACGTAGTAGCAACTAATGGATGGGATGTTTTATTATCTTTATTCAGATTAGTAATGGTAATCAGTTTGGCAAGTTTAATTCAATGTCTTGTAATCTATACAGGAAGCGTTAAACTCTTCGCTAACTTAAGTCCAATCAAATTCATCAAAGCAGCATTACCAGCTCAGCTTTTTGCTTTTTCTACTGCAAGTAGCGCGGCAACACTTCCTATCTCTATGGAAGCTGCTCAAGAGAAACTCGGCATCTCTAAAACAGTATCAAACTTTGTACTTAACCTAGGCTCTACTATTAACATGGACGGTGGCGCAATTTACCAAGCAGCTTGTGCAGTGTTTATCTCTCAAATTTACGGGATTGAATTAAGCTTTACTCAATTAATCATCCTCCTCGTAACAGCTTCTCTAGCTTCTGTAGGGGCAGCAGCTATTCCAGGTACTGTTATTGTAATGATGACTATGGTATTATCCGCTGTCGGTTTACCACTTGAAGCTATTGCCCTTATTGCAGGTGTAGATAGAATTCTTGATATGATTACCACATCAGTTAATGTAACAGGTGATATCTCAGCTTGTGTCTTTGTATCAGCTTGTGAAGAAAACGAGGCGATTCCTGAATCTGAAATCGCGGATGTAGCCTAAACTAATAGTTATACCAATAACTTTATATACACAAAAAGGAGAATCCATTACAGTTTCTCCTCTTTGTGTATTATTCAACAATCTTATTTACCAATACTTACCATACGCTCTTTACTATTCCATTCCACTTCTACCCCTAAACATTCTCT
>JAVVPO010000092.1:0-8770 GCA_036655715.1 Cellulosilyticaceae bacterium
TACCATCAAGTAACCTTTGCATACCATGAGGGCAATATTTAATAAACATACAACTTAAACACTTAGGACTTCTAGCTGTACAAATAGCTCGTCCATGTGCTATAACCTGCGTATTATAACGAATCCAATGCTCTTTAGGTAACTTTTTCATTAGTTCTAATTCTATAGCTGTAGGGTCAGTACTCAGGGTTAGTCCCCATCTAATAGAGATCCGCTTAACATGTGTGTCTACAACAACACTTGAGATTTTAAAGATATTCCCTCTAATAACATTAGCTGTTTTTCTACCTACACCAGCAAGGGAGGTAAGCATGTCTAAGTCACTAGGGACTTCTCCGCCATGTTCCTTAACTAATTTTTGTGTACAAGCTAATATGTTTTTAGCCTTATTTTTATAAAATCCTGTACTCTTTATATCTTGCTCTAATTCCGCTAAATCCGCATTGGCAAAATCAGTTACTGTTGGATATTTTTCAAATAAGGTTTTAGTAACGATATTAACTCTATCATCTGTACACTGCGCACTTAAAATAGTAGCTATGAGTAATTGTACAGGCGTTTCATGATTGAGATAACATACTACTTCTGTTGGATAATTTTCATCTAAGGTTGATAATATAGCTTTAATATGTTGATTTTCAGTCATTTTATCCCTCCACTAATACAGTCTTTGCTCCATTGCTAGCATAAGTATAATCAAATAATATAGGCTGAGGCTGATCTAAAATGTTAATAGTATTATAATTCCCTATTTGTATAGCCTGATAAATAGCGTAAGTAAAGTATTCAATGTGTACCTTACGTACACGTTGTCTAATAGGCAAGACAGAGGCTGCTTTTGATACTTGCTGCATATATTCATCATCTTTAAGCACGTCATAAACTTTTTCTTTATAAATGTCTTGACTCAGTGTAACAAGTGAGTTTGGTACTTCCTTAATAAACTCATGTGTAAACCAATCAAATTTCACAAGTTCTTTAACTAAAGATAAGTTAGCATTTTTAAATTCACTTACAAACTCTACGAGATAAATGTAATAAGAAGCTTTTTTATGACTTACTTTATCATAACCTTTTTCTTCCCAATAATTTGCGAGCGCTTGATAAAAATCAAATGGTGTATCAAATAAAGTATATAAGTATTCGAGACTAGTCTTGAATCTTTCACTGTTATAATATCTCTCAAGCATTTCTTCAATATTGTGTAATCTAATCATTTCATCGTAAGAGAGATAGTCTGTATAAAGGACTTCATAAGGAGCCTCTTCTTTGTAAACAATGCCATACTTACTTGCATCTTTTCTAAGTCCAGACCCTTTAAGTAATTTCAAAAAGCCTAACTGAAATTGCTCTGGTCTTAAAGAGATAACGTCATTAAAAGATTGTCTAAAAGAACTATAGTCTTCGAGTGGAAGCCCAGCAATAAGATCTAAATGCTGATGGATATTCCCTAAAGATTTTATTTTGTTCGTAATAGATGCAATATCTTCAAATGGCATACGCCTTTTAATAGTGGTTAGCACCTCTATATTAGTAGATTGTACACCTATTTCAAATTGTATGAGACCAGGTCTTGCTGTTTTTAATGCCTCTATCATCTCATCATCTAATAATTCTGCTGCAATCTCAAAATGGAAATTAGTATAGTTGTTATCATTTTCAATAATATACTGCCAAATTTCCATAGCATATTTTTTCTTTGTATTAAATGTCCTATCAACGAATTTAACTTGCATAATGCGGTTATCTAGGAAATATTGAAGTTCCTGTTTTACCCTATCTACTGGCAAGAATCTCACACCTTTTTCAATAGAAGACAGGCAATATTGGCAGTTAAACGGACATCCTCTTGAAGCTTCATAATAAATAATTCTATGTTCTAAACCATCTAAATTATCATATACAAACGGTAGTTTAGAAAGATCTATAAGCTTACGTGCCTTATTAATAACGACTTGGCTTGTGAGTCTATCTTTATAAATAATACCATCTATGTCTTTTAAAAGGGGCATGCCACTTGTTTTGTAGGATAAGTATTCATCCCAAATTTCTTCTCCCTCACCTTCCATAATCATATCAATATCTAGTTCTTCCATCAGTTCTGTACTATGATAAGAAACTTCTGGTCCGCCTAATATAATTTCTGTCTGAGGTAAAATTTTCTTAAGTGTAGGAATAAGTTTTTTAATATCTGCCATATTCCATATATAACATGAAAATCCAATAACATCAGGTTTTTCCGCATAAATCTGTCTAATCATCTGATTTTCATCGTGGTTAATAGTTAATTCTAATATTTTGGTGTTGTTTTTATATTCTTGACAATAATCTTTGATATATCTTAAAGCTAAAGATGAGTGTACATACTTAGCATTTAAAGAAACAAATAAAACTTTCACTATATTTCTTTCCTCCAATGGTTCTCTATAATTTTTATCTTTATATTATATCATGTTTCTTAAACTTAAGTAGACATTTTTAGACAATAAAATAAAAGCGCCGCATATAGCGACGCTTTTATTTTATTAGTAGCCTAGTCCAGTTGTTGTTCCATTTCCGTTGTAAGTACCATAGCCATTGTTATAAGTACCATTACCATCATAATTGTTTGTATTATAACCGTCTGTACCATAACTTCTATTATAATAGCCATTATTATATCCGTTATTATAATATCCTGCACCATCTGTTGTTGAATCATATCCAGTTGAACAACCAACAAATGATAAAATTCCTACTATACCTATTGCTAATAGCATTGCTTTTTTCATATTATCTTGCTCCTTTGTGTATGAAGATTTTATGAACTTAGTATAAGCAATCAGATGTTTTTTATACAGAATCTATGGAATATTTATTTTTACAAAATTAGTTAAATACTTTTTTGTATTTTTTCATCGATGGCTTTAGCTGCCTTTTTTCCTGCACCCATGGCTAAGATTACTGTAGCTGCTCCAGTCACAACGTCTCCACCTGCATAAACAGATTCTTTACTCGTTGCCATTGTTTCTTCTTCTACAATGATGCCGCCCCATCTTTGTACTTCAAGACCTGGTGTTGTCGTACGAATCAGTGGATTTGGACTTTGTCCAATAGCAATAATGATCGTATCCATCTCTAGTATATGATTACTGCCAGCTGATTGGATAGGTCTTCTTCTTCCGGAGCAATCAGGTTCACCAAGTTCCATATTGACACACTCTAAACCTTTTACCCAACCTTCTTCACCTAAAATATTTACTGGATTACATAAAAGTTTGAAAATAATGCCTTCATCTTTTGCATGATGAATTTCTTCAAGTCTTGCAGGTAATTCTTCTTCTCCACGGCGATAGATGATATAGACATTTTCCGCACCTAATCTCTTAGCTGTTCTAGCTGCATCCATTGCTACGTTTCCGCCGCCAACTACAGCTACTTTATTCCCTACAAAGATAGGTGTAGTCGCATTTGGAAACTCATAAGCTTTCATCAAGTTTGAGCGCGTAAGAAATTCATTGGCAGAATAAACACCATTTAAGTTTTCACCTTCGATACCCATGAAACTAGGTAATCCTGCACCACTTCCGACAAATATAGCTCTAAAGCCACCAGCCATCAGCTCATCAATAGTAATACTTTTGCCTACAATTACGTTCTTTTCAATTTGAACGCCTAAATCTATAATCTTTTGGACTTCTTCTGATACTAATTGTTTTGGAAGTCTAAATTCAGGTATACCATATACAAGTACGCCGCCCACTTCGTGTAAAGCTTCAAAAATAGTTACATCATAGCCTAATCTAGCAAGTTCCCCTGCACAGGTAAGTCCAGCAGGCCCTGCGCCAACCACAGCTATAGGTATATTGTTTTTTTGAATGGCATAGCTTGAAGACTGTTTCTGACTCATAACATAATCAGCTACAAATCGCTCGAGTCTGCCAATTCCAACAGATTCGCCTTTTTTATTTCTAATACACTTACCTTCACATTGGTTTTCTTGTGGGCACACACGACCACATATAGCGGGAAGTGCATTTTCAGCTGTAATAATATGATAAGCCGCTTCAATATTTCCCTTTGCAACTTCTTCTATAAATTCTGGGATAGGTACATTAACAGGGCATCCAGCTACACAAAAGCGTTGTTTACAACCTAAACAGCGCGTAGCTTCTTCTATTGCCATTTCCTTAGTATACCCAAGTGTCACTTCCTTGAAATTTTTATTTCTGATATGAGGATCTTGCTCTGGCATAGGTACTTTACTTAAACTCATATTAGCCATTATTTTTCCCTCCAATACCTAGGTTACATACATGTTCTTCTTGGGTTTTATACATGGATTGTCGTCTTAAAGCTTCATCAAAGTCAACTTCAAATCCATCAAAATCTGGTCCATCTACACAAGCAAATTTTGTTTGTCCGCCTACAGTTACTCTACAGCCCCCACACATACCTGTGCCATCAATCATAATAGGATTCATAGAAACCATTGTAGGAATATTTAAAGATTTAGTAATACTAACTACAGCCTTCATCATAACAAGAGGCCCTATAGCAATGACTTCATCATAAATATTACCTTGCTCTATAAGTTCTTTTAAGATATCGGTAACAAACCCTTGTTTACCTAAAGAACCATCATTCGTAGCGCAGTATACATTTTTGCTAATTTCTTTAAAGTCCTCTTGCAAAATAACAAACTCTTCAGATCTTCCGCCCAATATAACATCACACTCTATACCTAATGCTTTTAGTTTCTTAATTTGAGGATACAAAGGTGCGGCCCCTACTCCACCGCCTATACCTAATACACGTTTTTCAGCTTTAGAATGAGTAGCTACGCCCAAAGGTCCTGCAAAGTGAGCGATAAAATCTCCTTCATTTTTTAAAGCTAATTTTTGTGTAGAATAGCCTACCACTTGATAAATAATAGAAACGGTCTCAGCTTCTCTATCATAGTTCTGTATAGTAAGAGGTATTCTTTCATCTCCTTCATTAACACATAAAATAATAAATTGTCCTGGCTCACATCTTCTAGCCACAAATGGTGCATAGATTGTCATCTTCTCCACCATATCATTGAGTTTTTGTTTTTTTATAATTTTATACATGAACTGCCTCCCTAAGCAATTTGTAAGATTTTTACCTTATGTTCTATATGCAAGTCGATGTATTTTTCATTTACTCTAACAATGGGGCTATGTACATAGTGGGGATGAATAAATACGACTTCCCCACTCTCACCGGTACTTAATACAACATAAATGTCTATGTAGTAATTGGCTATATTGGTAATAAAAGTAAGGAGTATGTTTGGGTCTAAATCTGCTCGTCTGCTAGCCTTACCATATTGATACATGCCAAAATAGTTTAGTTTTATGTTTTCATACAATGTACAATAGGCAGATCTATTTTGTACATTGAGAAACCCCCTTCATGTCTAAAACAATTTTACACTTTAATTATAGTATAATTTAGAGATTATTCCTAGACGTTTAGATATTTTTTTACACCTAAGTAAATTATGTTGGATAAAGTACTATAAAATGATGCTAATATACGTATAAAAAAAATTCCTATGAATAAAAAACCCCCCTAAAATATAGGAGGGTTAATATTAATCTAGTTTTAGTAAGCGACCCCTTGCATATACATAGCATCTGCTACTTTTAAGAAACCAGCTATATTTGCTCCAAGTACATAGTTATCAGCATCACCATAAGTAGTTGCTGCCTCTCTAGCATGGGTATGAATGTTCGTCATAATACTACGAAGTTTTTCATCTACTTCTTCAAATGACCAGCTATATCTCATGCTGTTTTGTGCCATTTCAAGGCCAGATGTTGCAACGCCGCCTGCATTTGCAGCCTTTCCAGGTCCAAATAACACTTTGTTTTCTAAGAAGAAATCAACGGCTTCTGGTGTACATGGCATATTGGCACCTTCAGCAACTGCTAGTACACCATTTTTAAGAAGTGTTTTAGCATCTTCTTCATGAAGTTCATTTTGAGTTGCACATGGTAAAGCAATTTGACAGGGTACTTGCCAAATACCTTGGCAACCTTCTGTGTAAGTTGCTGATTTGTGAAGAGATACATACTCTTTAATACGTTTTCTATCAACTTCTTTAAGTTGTTTAACCGTTTCTACATCAATACCATTTGCATCGTAAATATAGCCATTTGAATCACTCATAGCTACTACTTTTGCACCTAATTGATAAGATTTTTCTGCTGCATAAATCGCTACATTTCCAGATCCGGATATAACAACATCTTTGCCAGTGAAGGAATCTTCTCTTGTAGCTAGCATTTCTTGTGTGAAGTAACAACAACCATATCCAGTTGCTTCTTTTCTTGCTAAAGATCCACCATAAGTTAAACCTTTACCTGTTAAAACACCAGTGAATTCATTTCTAAGACGCTTATATTGACCAAACATAAAGCCAATTTCACGTGCGCCTACACCAATATCTCCTGCTGGTACATCAGTATCTTGACCGATATGTTTAGCAAGTTCAGTCATAAAGCTTTGACAAAATCTCATGATTTCTCCATCTGATTTACCTTTTGGATCAAAATCACTACCACCTTTTCCTCCACCTAGTGGAAGACCTGTTAAAGAGTTCTTGAATATTTGCTCAAATCCTAAAAACTTAATCACTCCCAAATTTACAGATGGATGTAATCTAAGTCCACCTTTGTATGGTCCTATAGCACTATTAAACTGAACCCTGTAACCTCTATTAACTTGTACGTTATCTGTATCATCAACCCAGGATACTCTAAAAATAATAGCTCTTTCAGGTTCTACTATTCTTTCGAAAATCCCTGCTTTTATATACTGTGGATTTTTCTGTGCAACTGGTTCCATACATAAAAGAACTTCTTTAACTGCTTGATGAAATTCTGGTTGAGCTGGGTTGTTAGCTACTACTCTATTCATAAGGTCTTGCATATATTCGGTATTAAATGCCATTTTTTATTCCTCCTAATTAACTTAATTTCTTCAATTTATCTATAATACATATTATCATATTTGCAAAAAATTGCAAGAGTTTTTATATTCATATTCATTTTAATCATTAAATATGGATATAACTAGTTATTAATAAATGTTTTTGAAAGAATTATTTTTAATCTTTCATTTTTGAGAATTAAGAAGAAGGAAGAGATAACCTATCAATAACGTTATCTCTTCCTTTTAGACTATTGATGTATAACAACCATCGTATCTACAGGCAAAGAATTATATAACCAAACAGCGTCTTCGTCAGAAAGGATAATGTCCCCTTTAGTTTGAGCAGCTCCTAAATTATATTCTATATTTGCTTTAGGTTTCCAGTATTCATCCCGTGTAATCCCATGAATTTTAAGACCTTCTGATAATGTAAGTAAAGCATTTGCCCCTTCATCCTTTTCATCATCAAAGTACTTTTCATTTTTTTTAGTAATATAATAGGTGCCTAGCTTGGTAGGATATTTGGTAGATCCCCCTGAGCAAACAATCGTTTTAATAGGATTACTTCCTTTATAAACAACAATCTTTTGATTTTTGTCTAAGATGATTTCTAGCCATACACGGTCTTCATTAATAGGGACTGTTGTAAAGCGTACTTCTTTAGGGATACTTCTCTCTCCTGTAGGCGTAGTTACTTCAAAGGTCATACTATATTTTGTGCTTGGCTTTAATACTTCATCTAGTAAAAATTCTGCTCTATAATCATTAATAATTTTCCCCTCAACAGGTTGATTATTTAAGTAAAGAGTGGCTTTTGTAACAGGCTTATTGGTCTGTAAAGAAATTCTAGGATAAAGTCCTATCCAATTATCACCATTATTTGGATAGACCGAGGTGATTTCAGGCTTTATATCTGTATTTAAAATCATATTAACATCTTTAGCTAATAAAACACCTGATTGTGAAGGCATTCCTTTTCTAAAAGAAAGAATATACTTCCTACCATTTTCTAATGGTTCTTTAGGTGTGAAAGTAAAAGAGGTACTGTCTACGACTTCTTTTCCATCAGTTAATGGTATTTTTACCTCGTTTATATAAAACTTTGTATCAGATTGCAGATATTTATGAAGTATTTTCTTGTCCATCGGCGTGTTAAACCTTACTGAAAAAGTATCCTCTGTAGAAATGAGTAATTCTTCTGTTGGCTCGATTAAACTGACTTCACTTTTAAACTGAATAGGTATATCTGCATTTTTAGAAAGCCCTGATATTTGAGTAGGTGCATCTGTCACTTGAAGTAAAATCTTTTGCCCTTTAATATCTGATAGTTCCTTGATAATAAGCTGAACGGTTGTATCAGATTTCCACTCTATGTTGCAACTAAAATCACTAGCTTGTGGAAGTGTGTCTCCAAGAGTAATAGAGCTCTCAAACTTGTCCTGATTCATTGGAAACAAAAAATTAATAGTGACAATAGCCCGATCATCATGGACTTGTACCCATTTTAGATTAAAATCTCTTAGAAAAAACATCCCACATAAAAAAATAACCGCTATAAGAGCTAACGTAAATAGTTTTTTGTTTGATTTCATAAGTCCACCTCACATACCTTTCTAAAACATATATATGTGCGTGTCCACCTAAAGATGCAAAAATACAAAAAAAAGATGTACAAGTGTACATCTTTTTAGTGCCCCGAACCGGAATCGAACCAGTGACACGAGGATTTTCAGTCCTCTGCTCTACCGACTGAGCTATCGGGGCCTATATAAATGGAGGGAGAAGGATTCGAACCTTCGAAGGCGCTGCCAACAGATTTACAGTCTGC
>JAVVPO010000093.1:0-8518 GCA_036655715.1 Cellulosilyticaceae bacterium
ACCCTATATTTTCACATAATTTTACTGTAGTTTTTCTACTTTTTCAATCAAATATTGAATTTTTCTAAAAATCATAGATACTGATAGGTTTTCTATTATTTGCTCATAGTATAACGCTAACTCCTTCTGGTATTTCCCCTGCATATCTAATATAAGTATCACTTTCTTCCATGATGTAATCATTCATGCCCCTTATAACCCTATCTCTGCTTTCGCTATGAAGAACAACTTCTCCGCCCATAACTGTTCCATTATCATCTTTGTCACAGTTAATCATAAATACCCATTGTCCATTGAACTCTTGATTTATACTTTCAATTGTTTTATACATCAACTCACCTCTTTCCAGTAAGTATTTACCTTTATATACCATATTATTAGCATCTACTACCCTTGTTATATCTAAAAATTAATTATCTCTTTCTATTAATACCATTACTGTTATGCTATAATATTCCAGTAAATATAACTAAACCGTAGATGGATGGCTACGGGGGTTTTGAACGTTTTCTCCTCCTTGGGCTATTGGTGATTTATTCATCATGGCACAAAGGGGGTGGTATTGGATATGATACTAATGATAATCATAGTCTTAGCTATTCTAGTTATTACTATTGTTTATGTCCTAAAAGGTATTTATGTTATTAAATTTAATCTTGAGGGCAGTCTAAAAGGCTTTAAAATCAGCTTTGAAACAAAAAAAGACACTCCATCCAGCAAGAAGTAGTGTCTCAGTTCTGTTTTTAATTCATTGTATTTTCCAATAGCCCTAAAATAAAACAAACGTCTCACTTTAGGAATGCTTAGTAGTTACCATCTACTGAGCATTTCTTTTATATACTCATATTATATCAAACTTTTATTAAAAATAAACCCTCTTATGCCATAATTATTTTTCAATCCAAAAATTCCTCATAAAATTGTACTAGAACTATCCCACTCAAACGACTAACTATTTTATTATGCGTACGCTCTATTCACTTTAAAACTTAGTTCTTCGTAAGCGTAGCCTAAAAGGGAGAGGGATATGTCCGTAAGCTTCATCTCGAATATTTGCCAAAAAATCTTAGCTAGCTTTTCCTAACTGTTCTTAGGCATACTGTTTGAAGCGGTTTTTGCTGAGTTTATGCCGTTAGTTAGGAAAAGGTGGCTTAGATTTTTGGCAAATGTGAGAATAGAAGCTGGAGGACATATCCCTCTCCCTTTTAGGCGGACCTTCCCTCAAACAACTACCTATCTATTTCTCTCCCTCATTTAAACTTGCCCCCACAAAATCCACAAACAACGGATGTGGATTATTCGGTCTTGATAAAAACTCAGGATGGAACTGTACCCCTACAAACCAAGGATGTTCCCTAACTTCCACCATCTCGACTAGCCTACCATCTGGTGATGTCCCTGAAATAACTAACCCCTTCTCTACTAACAAATCCCTATACTCATTATTAAACTCATAGCGATGTCTATGTCTTTCTTCTATCATATCTTTTTTATAAGCTTCATAAGCCAATGTTTCCTTCTCAACCTTACATGGATACACGCCTAACCTAAGTGTCCCACCCATATCCTCTACATCCTTCTGATCAGACATAAGGTCGATGACTGGATAAGGTGTAGTAGGTGCAAGTTCTGAACTATGAGCACCTTCTAGCCCTGCTACATGACGCGCAAATTCAATGACTACTGCTTGCATGCCAAGACATATTCCTAAGAAAGGAATATTCTGTGTACGTGCATATTCAATAGCTGCAATCTTTCCTTCTACACCTCTATCACCAAACCCACCTGGCACTAAGATACCTTGCGCTGCTCCTAATACCTGCTGTGCATTCTCTCTTGTTACTTCCTCTGCATTAATCCAGTCTATCTCTACATCTGCTCCCTGCGCTATTCCCGCATGTTTTAAAGACTCTACAATGGAGATATATGCATCATGTAATGCGACATATTTTCCTACTAGTGCAATCCTAGTCGTTTTAGTCTTCATCTTTTCCTTCTCAACAAGTGCTTTCCACTCTTTTAGATCGGGTTCTTTGCAGTCCATGTGTAGCTTCCTACATACAATGTTAGCTAACCCCTCTTTTTCTAGCATAAGTGGCACTTCATATAAAGTATCTGCATCTAAGTTTTGTACGACACAGTCTTTATCTACATTACAGAATAATGCCATCTTATATTTCATATCCTCTGATATATCATGCTCTGTTCTACAGACAATAATATCTGGCTGTATCCCTATAGAAAGCAGCTCTTTTACAGAATGCTGTGTAGGCTTTGTCTTCATCTCACCCGATTTGGCTAGGTATGGAATAAGCGTTACATGGATATAGAGTACATTTTCTCTGCCCACGTCTGTTGCGACTTGCCTAATAGCTTCTAGGAATGGCAAACTCTCAATATCTCCAACCGTACCACCTATTTCAGTAATAACTATATCAGATGCTTGACCCGTTCTTCCGACTCGATATACACAGTCTTTAATCATATTTGTAATATGCGGAATGACTTGTACTGTAGCCCCTAGATAATCCCCTTTTCTTTCTTTATTAAGAACAGACCAATAGATTTTCCCCGTTGTTACATTACTATATTTATTAAGATTTTCATCTATAAATCTTTCATAATGCCCTAAGTCTAAATCCGTTTCAGCCCCATCATGAGTGACAAATACCTCTCCATGTTGATAAGGGCTCATAGTCCCTGGATCTATATTAATATAAGGATCAAATTTTTGAATAGTAACTTTTTTTCCTCTTGCTTTAAGTAGTCTACCTAGACAAGCAGCTGTTATACCTTTTCCAAGTCCAGACACTACCCCTCCTGTAACAAAAATATATTTCGTGGCCATGCTCTTCACCTCAACAGTATTGTATTTTCTGTTATTATCTCTTGCTTGGTGTTAAGTAATGTACTTTCTAGCCTGTAAATTTATCCTAATTTAGTTTTTATGTAGAATTTTTCCACTTGTTTTTTTGCCTTTAATCTAAAAGAATCCCTTATACTAAGGGATTCTTTACTTATATGATGGTTATTTCATAGCTATCTACTGATAGAATTTCCATAACTTACTTGTATTTTCTTATCTCTGCCATCACTTTTTCAACTCCACCTGATTTATGTGAGTTACCCATGGCATTTGTATAAAATTCTCTATTCTCATAGAGTTTATTAATCTTTTCAAGTAGTGCATCTTGACTTAACTCTTCCTCTTCTAAAACCTCTGAATAACCTTGTTTTTGCATAGATTTAGCATTAAGTATTTGATCTCCACGACTTGCTAACTGTGAAAGAGGGATAAGTAAATTAGGTATACTTAGGGCTACTATCTCCGCCAATGCATTGGCTCCCGCTCTTGAAAGCATCACATCTGCTGCTGCAAAAAGATGTGTCAGTTCTTCTCTTACATATTCAAATTGACGATAACCTTCTTTATCTACTAAAGTCGTATCTAAGTTACCTTTGCCGCATATATGAATGATATTGAACTTTTGCTCTAACTTATCTAATGCTTCTCTTAAAATAGTATTGATTTTAACAGAGCCTAGGCTTCCTCCCATAACTAATAGAACAGGTTTATCTTCTTTGAATCCACATAACTTAAGTGCTTCTTCCTTGCTTCCTTTAAAGAGTTCTTCTCTAATAGGTGTTCCTGTAAGCACACCTTTTTCTCCTACATACTTAAGTGTCTCTGGGAAGTTAACGCAAATTGTCTTTGCCCCTTTTGATGCTATTTTGTTCGCTAAACCAGGTGTGATATCTGATTCATGTATAATAACAGGGATTTTAAGCATCTTAGCAGCTAACACTACCGGAACTGTTACATATCCACCTTTAGAAAATATTACTCTTGGTTTTAGTTTCCTAAGTAATTTATACGCATCAATAAGCCCCTTAACTACCTTAAAAGGATCTTTGACATTTTCTAAAGACATATATCGTCTTAATTTGCCAGAGGATATCCCGTCATAATGGATACCTTCCTTTTCTATTAACTCTTTTTCAATTCCTGTGTGACTGCCTATATACCTTATGTCCCAACCTTCATCTCTTAGTTTCGGAATAAGTGCAATGTTAGGAGTAACATGCCCTGCTGTTCCTCCTCCTGTAAGCACAATTGTTTTCACGTTTTTTGCCCCTCCTTAATTAGTTGGCTGCCTCTATAACTGCTTTGGCAACCTGATCTGCGATTCCCTCTTTAAATGGTATTGGCAGTATATTCTCTGGGTTTAATGCTTTGTCATCAATCATACTAGCTATAGCTATGGCTGCTGCTATCTTCATCTCTTCTGTAATACTCTTAGCTCTTGCAAGGAGTGCCCCTTTAAAGATACCTGGGAACACTAAGACATTGTTTACTTGATTTGGAAAATCTGACCTTCCCGTCCCTACAATTAATGCACCTGCTGACTTGGCTAAATCTGGCATAATCTCTGGTGTTGGATTAGCCATAGCAAAAACGATAGCATCTTTGTTCATACTCGCTATCATCTCTTCAGATACTATATTTGGTGCAGACACGCCTATAAATATATCCGCACCTGCTAAAGCATCTTTTAGGCTACCTTTTAAGCTTTCTTTATTAGTTCTTTGGCAAATTTCTTTTTGTGCCCAATTGAGCCAGTCTTCACTAGCTTCTAATATACCTGCCTTATCAACTACTATTATATTCACGAATCCATAATTTAGTAGTAATTTCGTAATAGCAATTCCTGCTGAACCTGCTCCATTTACGACTACTCTTACTTGCTGCTTAGATTTACCAGCCACTTTCAGGGCATTAATAAGCCCTGCTAATACAACAATAGCTGTACCGTGTTGATCATCATGAAAAACTGGGATATCTAATTCTTCTTTAAGTCTTTCTTCTATTTCAAAACATCTTGGCGCTGCTATATCTTCTAAATTAATACCACCAAAAGTAGGTGCTATTTGTTTAATAAACTTAATAATCTCTTCTGTATCTTTTGTATCTATGCAGATAGGTATTGCATTAACACCCGCAAACTCTTTGAAAAGAACGGCTTTCCCCTCCATAACTGGCATAGCTGCATAAGGCCCTATATCACCCAGTCCAAGTACTGCTGTTCCATCTGATATAACTGCTACAGTATTGCCTTTCATTGTATATTTATATACATCTTCTTGGCACTTTGCAATCTTGCGGCATGGCTCTGCAACTCCTGGTGTGTAAGCGATAGATAAGTCTTCTTTGCTACTTACTTTAGCTTTGGCTGTTATTTCTAGCTTGCCTTGCCATTCTTCATGTTTTTGAAGCGCAATCTCATTAATATCCACTCTACTCTCTCCTTATAAACCCTTTTTGATAAGCCCCATGTATATGCTTTCACCTATTTATTTCCATAATATGTAGGCCCTTCATAGGCCTTCAGACATACACATAATAATACTATCTTCTCTGTATCCTAGTCAACATAGAATAACCTATTATTTTATACCAAATAATTTTTGTATTTTTAGTGTTTATGATTATTTTTTGAGGAAATACTCTAAGAAATGGTTGATTGATTTTAACTAGAATCTATGGTACATTTGTATGTATATTTAATGAGAAAGGAGCCCTTACATATGTGTGGTTTTTGCGGCTTTTTAGATACAGAACTTGAAGACAAAAAAATGGTCCTAACAACTATGATGGACAAGATTATTCACCGTGGCCCAGATAGTGATGGACAATTTACAGATGATACTGCAGCACTAGGGTTTAGAAGACTTAGTATTATAGACTTAGCTGAGGGTGCTCAGCCTTTATATAACGAGGATCAAAGATTTGTTTTAACTTTTAATGGGGAGATTTATAATTATAAATCTATTCGTGAGAAACTCATTGAAAAGGGGCATATTTTCAAGACTCATACAGACTCTGAGGTTCTTCTTCATGGCTATGAAGAATACGGTACAGATCTACTCTCTCATCTTAGAGGTATGTTTGCCTTTGTTATTTGGGATAGACAAGAAAAGGTTTTATTTGGTGCAAGAGATTTCTTTGGTATCAAACCATTTTACTACCATCATAATGAAGGTCAGTTTGTATACGGCTCTGAGATTAAGTCAATCTTAGAACACCCAAGTGTACCTCGTACTTTAAATGAAGAAGCACTTGAGCAGTACCTTACTTTCCAATATTCACCTATGGTTGAAACATTTTTCAAAGGTATCTTCAGATTACAACCTGGTCATTTCTTTATGCTTAAAGATGGCAAGATGGATATCAAGAGATATTGGGAGCCTACATTCAACGAGACTGATGGTTCTATCGAAGACTATGTAGACCTAATTGACAAGACAATGAAAGACTCTATCGAAGCTCACAAAGTAAGTGACGTAGAAGTAGGTTGCTTCTTATCTAGTGGTGTAGACTCTAGTTATGTAGCAAGTTGTTTCAAGGGAGACAAAACTTTCACTGTAGGTTTTGATAATGAAAAATATAATGAGATTAGCTATGCTAAAGAACTTTCTAAGGAAATAGGTATTGAAAACTTCCATAAGGTTATCTCTCCTGAAGAGTACTGGGATGTACTTCCTAAAGTTCAATACTTTATGGACGAGCCTTTAGCAGATCCTGCTGCAGTTGCCCTTTACTTTGTAAGCCAGCTTGCTAGTGAGCACGTAAAAGTTGTTCTTTCAGGAGAAGGTGCTGATGAATTATTCGGGGGCTACAACATCTATAAGGAACCTGTAGATAATGCGAGATATCGTTCTCTTCCAAAAGTTCTACGTGCATTCCTTGGCAAATTAGCTGTTGCTATGCCAATCGACTTCAAAGGTAAGAACTTCCTCATCCGTGGTGGACAAGATATAGAAGATCGTTTCATCGGAAACGCTTATATGTTCTCTCCTAAGGAAAGAAAAGAACTCCTCAAGATTACAACCCCTGCCAAAGATCCAAAAGAACTTACTGCTCCTTACTATAAAAAAGTAGCTAACAAATGTGATGTAACTAAGATGCAATACTTAGACATGCACATGTGGTTAGCTGGAGATATTCTTCTTAAAGCAGATAGAATGAGTATGGCTCACTCTTTAGAACTTCGTGTGCCGTTCTTAGATAAAGAAGTATGTAATGTAGCAACAAAAGTACCTCTTAAATTCAAAGTAAATAAAGAAAATACCAAATATGCTATGCGCCTAGCTGCAAAACGCAATATGCCAGCTTCTACGGCTAACAAGAAAAAACTTGGATTCCCAGTTCCTACTCGTGTATGGCTCAAAGAAGACAAGTATTACAACATTGTTAAAGAACATTTCACAAGTGATATTGCTAAGAAATACTTTAATCACGAAATGCTTGTTAACTTATTAGATGAACACCGTCATGGTAAAAAAGATAATAGTCGTAAGATCTGGACAATCTTTATGTTCCTTACATGGTATGATCAATATTTCAAAGTAGCTTAATCTACTTTTATTATCTTATCCACATAAGTTCCCTTATTAAAGCCTACCTTTAGGCCAAATAAAGCAAACTAAAATAGGCTATCTTAGATAGCCTATTTCCTATTTCATCACTCTTTTAGTTTAAAAGTGCTTTTATTTTATTCGCTACAACTTCTAATTCTTCAATTGTTGTCTCTCCGTTTGATGTCTTATTAATTTGAATACCATCCTTCATATGGCGTGGTATCACGTGTAAATGGAAATGGAATACGGATTGCCCCGCTGCTTCTCCATTATTTTGTACAATATTAATTCCCTCTGCACCAACAGCCTCTTTAACTACTCTTGCCATTTTTCTAGCTAATGGGTAGATTGCCGTCGCAACATTTGCGGACATATCAAAAATACTTTCATGGTGTCTCTTCGGTATGATAATCACATGCCCAGGCGCTGCAGGGAATCTATCCATAATCACCTTAAATAACTCGTCCTCATAAACTGTAAATGATGGGATTTCTCCCTCTAATATCTTACAAAAAATACAATTATCTTGCATCATCATTTCTCCTCGTCTTAAGTATTATCATCTATCTATCGTTAAGCATCATAACCAATCTATTTTGGTAGATACTTTCATCAGTTATTATTGCATTTAGCATTTTATAAACTTTGAAATCCTCTATAGGTTGGCTAATATTAGATATAAACTGTATATTATTTTCTACCGCTTCTAATCTTATAACTAGCTCATGAGCTAATGAACTATGTATGTTTGTATTGCCTCGTACTCCCTCTAAAACCATTTCTTTTTCTAGATGTTCCCTAGAAATCTCTGATATCATTCGTTCATGTTTATATTGGTCTAAAACTCTTTCATCCATCCATTTTCTATGAAGTGGTTTACTTAATGATTTAATAAGCCTCTCTTCAACTGCTCTTTGACCCCTCTTGGCGATAAGTAGTTCCTTAAATAATGAATAAACTTGCTCATCTTCTTCTTTTAAGACTGTCCTTCTCAAATTATCTGAATTAAACTCCATCTTGGCCCCTCCTCATACCTCTCTCTACTACTAATATATATATGAGGACATCACCTTATTTATTACCTATATCGCTTTAAATA
>JAVVPO010000094.1:0-8466 GCA_036655715.1 Cellulosilyticaceae bacterium
TCTAAACTATCTACAAGCTCTTTAATTGCTTGCTTATCAAAATCATATTTATTGTTGCAGAAGTGGCATACAATCTCAAGACTTTCCTCTTCATCTTCTGCTATTTCTGTAAGTTCTTTGCTACCAAGGCTGATAAGTCCTCTTTCCATACGCTCACGAGAACAATCGCACTTAAATGCTACGTCTGTTTTTTGCATGAAGTCCACCTCACCAAGTAACATTTCAATGACTTCTTCTACAGTTTTACCTTCTTCTAAGTAAGCTGTAAGAGATGTGAATTCTGCTAACTTGTTTTCAAGTTCTGTAATGGCTTCATCTTGTGCACCTGGTAATACTTGAATGATAATTCCACCAGCTTGTTTAATAGAGTAATCTACATCTACAAGTACGCCTAAGACAACTACTGAGTTTGTTTGCTCTGAAGTTGCAAAGTAATAAGTAAGGTCTTCTGCAATTTCTCCGGAAAGCATGGCTGTTTGACCAATGTAGGGTTCTTTAAGTCCGATATCTTTCATAATAGTCATAACCGCGTTACCAATAGCATTTCTTACATCTAACTTACCTTGTGCATTATTTGGGATATCTACCACTGAGTTATAAGGATATCCTTTTACATTACCCATAGCATCTGCTTCTACAATAATTCCTCCGATAGGTCCATCACCTTTAATAGAGATACTTACTCTATCACTCGGGCTTTTGCACATATTCCCCATCATCGCTGCGCCAGTCATAGTGCGACCTAAGGCAGCAGATACTACTGGTGATGTCCCATGGCTTTTTACTGCTTCATTAACTGACTCCGTTGTATTTGCTCCGAAAAATCTAAAGCTTTTTGTACTATCTATTCCTCTTACGATATAATCTGCCATATTATTCCCTCTCTTTTCCAAGTTATACACATCTAGTTAGGTTCTATATGATATTGTCCACATTTTACCCAATATTTCATTTATTCTGTTTATAACTTTTTAACTGTAAATTTTATTTGATGTAGCTTTTTCTCTTGCTACAAAAGTAGCTCTAATGGTCTCATCATGATAATTTGCTTCGGTGTAGTCATCATATACACCGATTAGTTCCATGCCAGCTTCTGCTAAAAGACTTTTAATCTTTTCTATCTGATAAGCTCTTTCATAATGCATTTCTTCTGTACGTGTATACCTACCATCTTCATCTCGAATAAAGAAACTCACACTAAATTCATTGATTTCTTCTTCTTCATCATAATAGTTTTCCCAAATATACGCAGCTTCTTCGCTTTGCTCTGCAAATACTTGCTGACCTAATACTTCTTTATACTTATAAGGTGTATTAATATCAAAGATAAATACGCCATCTTTTTCTAAATAGTTGTTTACCCATCTAAAAGTAGCTAGTACATCCTCTTCTTCTAATACATAATTCAAACTATCACAAGCACTATAGATTACATCTACTGTACCATAAAGTTCAAATTCACTCATATCTTGACAAAGATAAAGAATATCTAGTTCCTTATCCATAGCGTTTTCTCTAGCTACCATAAGCATTTCTTCTGAGTTGTCTATACCTATCACTTGAATGCCTTCTTTGGCAAATATCTCACACATTTTACCTGTTCCACAACCTAAGTCACAGATAATTTTAGGTTCGACACCTTGCTTTTTTACTGTATCTTTTATAAATTGTACCCACTTATCATAAGGCGTATCCCCCATGAAAGTATCATACACTCTTGCAAACTCATTATACATATCCATCTTATTCACCTCTTTAAGGGATGTCTTCTTTTGTTATCTTCTACCTATACGATTTTACAACACCATTGATTAACTTGCAAATGGAAATTAAAGAATGAATTTTAATTTTTGGTGCATCCTATTATTAATTGTTAGTTTGAATTTGATTGATATGGAGGCTAAATATGTCTAACAATACTTCTAAAAAATTAACTTTGTTTTCCTTAGTACTTATGATTTTCACCTCGGTGTATGGCTTTGCTAATATGCCCCGTGCTTTCCTTCTTATGGGATATGCGGCTATACCTTGGTATATTTTTGGGGCTCTTGCATTCTTCTTACCTTATGCCTTTATGATGGCAGAGTACGGAGCAGCCTTTAAAAATGAAAAAGGTGGTATTTTTTCTTGGATGGAACATTCAGTAGGCCCTAAATATGCCTTTGTTGGTACTTTTATGTGGTATGCTTCTTACCTTGTTTGGCAGGTAAATGTTGCTTCTTCTATTTGGGTTCCTCTTTCTAATGCTATATTCGGAAAAGATGTGACTCACGAACTTGTTTTCTTCGGCTTTAAAGGCCCTCAAGTTTTAGGTCTTCTAGCTATTGGCTGGATTATTTTAGTAACTTTCATAGCAACCCGTGGTTTAGATAAAATCAAAAAAGTAACTTCTTTGGGCGGCTTAGCTATTAGTGCTCTTAATATTATTTTATTTGTCGGCGGTATCGCTATCCTTTATCTTAATAATAATCAGTTAGCACAGCCTATTACAGATATAGTTGCTTCTTTTACTGTTTCACCTAACCCTCAGTATCACTCTACACTTTCCACTATTTCTTTCCTTACCTTTGCAATCTTTGCTTATGGTGGTATTGAAGCTGTAGGCGGACTTGTAGACCAAACAGAAAATGCGCAAAAAACTTTCCCTAAAGGGGTTGCCATTTCTGCTGTTGTTATCTCTATCGGTTATGCACTAGGCATCTTTATGATAGGTATCTTCACCAACTGGGAAGCTATCTTAGCCGTTCCTGGTGTCAACAGAGCCAATGTTACCTATGTTGTTATGCAAAACTTTGGGTATGTTATAGCTTCTCTTTTAGGTGCTCCTAATGATTTAGCTTTAACAATAGGCATCTGGTCTGCAAGATTTGTAGGTCTTTCTATGTTCTTAGCTTTATCTGGAGCTTTCTTCACCTTGATTTATGCACCACTTAAACAGCTTATAGAAGGAACACCAAGTGGACTTTGGCCAGAAAAATTCAGTAAACTTGAAAAGGGTATGCCTGCTTATGCCATGAAAATTCAAGCTATCATTGTTATCATTTTCATTGCGCTTGTAGCATTTGGTGGGCAAAGCGCCTCTGCTTTCTTTGATAAACTTATTACCATGACTAATGTAGCTATGACTATTCCTTATATGTTCTTAGCTGCTGCCTTTCCTTTCTTTAAAAAGAAAAAAGAAATTCAAAAACCTTTTGAAGTTTATAAAAGTTATACAGTTGCCTTATTTGCATCTGTTATCGTAACTGCAGTAGTTGGCTTTGCCAATGTCTTTTCTATCATTGAGCCTGCTATTATACAAGGTAATATCGTAGATACCCTCTTAGCAGGTGGTGGTCCATTACTCTTTGTTATTATCGCATTGCTACTTTATAGCCGCTATGAGCGTAATTGCAAAAATTAATAAGGAGCTATCTCTCTAGCCTTATAACCTAGAGAAATAGCTCCTTTTATTTTTTGCTTATTATTTTTTCTTTATGTATTTTCTTGCATCAATAGCAACTGCGATGATGATAATAAGACCTTTAATGATATATTGAATATAAGGGCTAACATTTACATAAGCAAGACCATAGTTGATAATTTGGAATACGAATACCCCTGTTACAACACCCGCTACTGATCCAACCCCACCACTAAAGGATACCCCACCAACAACACAAGCTGCAATGGCATCTAATTCATATCCAAATCCTATATTATTTGTGGCACTACCTGTACGAGCTACTTCAAGTGATCCTGCAAATCCATAAAGGATACCTGATAATAATGAAATAAGAATAATTGTTTTTGCTGTGCTTACTCCTGATACCGCTGCAGCTTCTGGGTTTCCACCTACTGCAAACATATTTTTACCAAGTCTTGTTTTGTTCCATATAAACCATACTATACCGGTAACCAAAATAGCATAGATGACCAGATACGGTATTGCTATAGGCCCCACTTGCAATGAACCTTGAGCAAAGTTAGTAAATCTTGGATCTAATCCCGCTATTGGAGATGCACCTACTGCTTCATAATATAAAGAAGCTACTCCGTAGAGAATAAGCTGCATACCCAAGGTCGCTATAAATGGTGTTACCTTAAGTTTGGCAATAACTACACCATTAATCGTAGCTGCTATACTTGTTAATACCATAGCAAGTAAGATAGGTGCAATAATCGGTAAAGCTGGCATATCAGCAAAAATTCTTCTACTATAATCTGGTGATTGCAGTAGTGAAGCTGATACTACCGCAGCAAGACCAACCATACGACAAACTGAAAGGTCTGTTCCAGCAAGAACCAAGAGCCCCGCTACTCCTAGTGCAAGGATTACACGCGTAGAAGCTTGTGTAACAATAAATTTAAAGTTCATCATCGATAAAAATGAACTATCCATCGCTATAATCACTGCAATTAATATAAGAAGTACTATATAAATTGCATTATTTAATAAAAGGTCTATGACTCTTTTTTTATCCCATTTTTTTCCTAAAGTTTCACTGTTCATGATTCTCCTCCTTTATAGATACTTGGCTGCAAGCCTTAGAATCTCTTCTTGATTAGTATTTTTAGCCTCAACTACACCTGCCACTCTGCCATTACTCATAACCAATATTCTATCTGCTATGCCTAATAGTTCTGACATTTCGGAGGAAATCATAATAATGCCTTTATCTTTCTTTGCAAGGTCTATAATGAGTTGATAAATTTCATACTTTGCACCAACATCTATCCCTCTTGTAGGTTCATCCATCATGAGGATTTCTGGCTCTGTAAGTAACCACCTTCCCAAAATAACCTTTTGCTGATTTCCTCCTGAGAGTGATCTAATCAATTCTCTTTGAGAAGGAGTTTTTACTTTCATACTTTCAATAACCCACTGGGTATCCTCAGCTATCTTTTTATTGTTGAGTACACCTAATTTATTAGTATAATTCCCTATATTAGCAAGCATGGCATTAAATCTAATATTTAATACCGAAAATATCCCTGTTTCTCTTCTATCTTCTGTAAGTAATGCAAATCCATTCGCAATAGCTTCCTGACTATGCTTGTTCTGAATAGAAGTCCCATGCAATATGAGTTCTCCTTGTTCCTTCTTCCTGATTCCAAATATGGTTTCTACTAGCTCTGTTCGCTTAGATCCCATAAGCCCTGCAACACCTAATATTTCCCCTTTTCGAAGTTCAAAAGATGCATCTACTACGGATGGCTGATAGGTTGCAGTTAAGTTTTTCACCTCTAAGATAATGTCTTTGGGTACATTATCTTTAGGTGGGAAACGATGTCCTAAATCTCTTCCTACCATAAGGCTAATAATCTTATCTGTTGTTAGATCAGATGCGGGATGGGTAGCTACCCATTTCCCATCTCGCATAATAGTTACCTCGTCACAAATGCTAAGAATTTCTTCCATTTTATGAGAGATATAAACAATCCCACAACCTTTATCCTTGAGTTGATTAATAATCCTAAAAAGGTGATCTACTTCTTTTTCTGTAAGAGATGAAGTCGGTTCATCCATTACAATGATTTTAGCATCATAAGAAACTGCCTTTGCAATTTCTATCATTTGGCCTTGTGATACAGAGAGATCTTGTACTTTTGCTTTTGGATCAATCTCCATAGCTAAATCTTCAAAAATGGCTTGAGTATCCTTATACATTTTTTTCTCATCAACAACTAGCCCCTTCATAGGGTATCTACCAAGCCAAATGTTATCCATAACTCTTGTTTGTCTTACTTGATTAAGTTCTTGATGTACCATAGATACGCCGCACTCTAGTGCTTGTTTTGGATTCTTAAAATTTATTTTTTCCCCATTAAAATAAATTTCTCCTGAATCTTCTATGTACATTCCAAAAAGACATTTCATAAGTGTTGATTTACCAGCTCCATTTTCACCCATTAGGGCGTGAACTGATCCAGCTTTTAGCTTAAGCCCAGCATCGTCTAGTGCCTTAACGCCTGGAAACTCTTTGCAAATATTATTCATCTCTAGTAAATATTCGGTAGTATTTACCAATGTCTTCACCTCTTAACATTAGTCTATTTTATTCCATATGCCTCTTCTGCTACACCGATATTATCTTTTGTGATAGCTACATAAGGTACACGAACAGCTTTTGTTTCATCTAACTGCCAGCTAGTTCCATCTAATACATCTTTGCCGAGTGCTGCATTAACAGCTAACTGAAGTGTTGCAGTTCCTTGGTTTAATGGGTCATTAAGTACTGTACCAAGCATCATATCTTGTTTGATAAGTTCAAGTGCTTCTGGAATCGCATCAACACCTACTACAGGCATGTATTTCTCTCCTGTGAAGTATCCCTGTGCTTTTAACGCTTCGATTGCACCAAGTGCCATACCATCATTATTACAAACAACCATTTCTATCTTATCACCATGAGCTGCAAGCCATGTTTCCATAAGTTCTTTACCTTTTGATGCATCCCACATACCCGTTTGTTTAGCAAGTTCTTCTGTTGCAATGCCAGCAGCTTCTATAGTTGCTATAGATTCTTTTGTTCTAGCTTCTGCATCTGGATGTCCTGGCTCTCCCATAAGCATAACGTATTGCATTTTTCCATCGCCATTTTTATCCCAATCAGCATTTGCTTTCCATGCATCTGTAATAAGTTCTCCTTGGATAATACCTGATTCTGCTGAAGTTGTTCCAACATACCATGATAAGTCATAAGGTACTTTATCTGTTCCTTCTGGATATTCTTTATTGAAGAAGATAACTGGGATTCCAGCCGCTTTTGCTTTTTCAGCGATAGCTGGTGCTGCACCTGGATCGACTAAGTTGATAGCTAGCGCATTAACACCTTTAGCAATCATAGTATCTACTTGGTCATTTTGTTTTGCTTGGTCATTTTGTGAGTCATTCATAATAACTTCAGCTTTACCTTCTGCGGCTTTCTCAATAGCTCCCCTTGTGTAAGTCATAAAGTTATCATCATACTTGTAAATAGTTACCCCGATAAGTGGTAATTTATCAGCTTTAGCTTCTTCTTTAGGCGCTTCTTCTTTAGGCACTTCTGTTTTTGCTGCTTCTTTCTCTGGTGCTGGTGTAGCTGCTGGCTCATTACTTGAACAAGCTGTAAGCCCCATTACCATTACCCCTGCTAAAAACATAGTAAATAATTTTCTCATAAAATAACCCTCCTAAATGATATGTTTTGATCTAACTCTAGTTTATATGAAACTTACCCTATATTTAATAGGTTTTTTTATTAACTTTATATAGTTTTTACACAAAAAAATAATAACAAAAGACTTATACAGCCTATATGCTATTATTTTTTGAGTTTTGTTATTATTTTTTATCTATCTTATTATGTTTTTTTATCACTTTTTATACTCTTGTATATTTTCTATATTAATCATCTCATGAGATGCCCATAGATATTTTTCCTCATCAAATTTTTCTTTCATGTTATAAGGTTCTATTCCTATTGCTAATTCATAAAGTGTATCAAAAATATATTTTCCTTGAACATCTGCATTATTATAAACTGTTCCTAACATTTTCCCATTTTCTATGGCCTTTAGACCTTCTTCTAAGCCATCTACACCTAGTACTATCATATTGCCACCATCTGCATAGTACTCTGATGCCTCTAACGCTTCTATTGCCCCAAGCGCCATCTCATCATTATTAGCCATTACAACCTCTATGTTATTTCCATGTTGCTCTATCCAACTTTTCATTTTTTCATTGGCTATACTTCTTTTCCATGAGCCTGTATCTGTGGCTAGATTTTCTGTCTTAATTTCATTATCCTCTAGCATCTTGATACTATGATAGCTTCTTAAAATAGCATCTTGGTGTCCCTGCTCCCCCTCTAACATAACATACTGAATCACACCATCTTTATTTTTATCTACCTCTAAACCATTTGCTATAGCATCTAGCAGAATTTGCCCTTGCATTTTTCCTGCCTGATCAGCTTTACTTCCTATATAATATACCTTATCCCATTTTTCCATATCTTGTGGCACAGGCTCTCTATTAAAAAATACTAAAGGTATATCTTTTTCTTTTGCTTTATCAATGATACTAGCCGCCTGCGCTCTATCTACTAGATTGACAGCTAGTGCATCATAATCTTCTTTAAACATTTCATCTATTTTTTGATTTTGTATTTGCTGATTATCCTCGCCATCAATGACATCAATCCTAATATTTACTTTACTACTTTCTTCTTTTTCTATCTTATATTCCTCTATTGATTCACATATGCTTTTTATAAAGGGGTCTTTGCCATTATAAACAACAACCCCAATTTTGATTTCATTATTATTAATCTTTACAGCCTCAGATACTGCTTGATTGTCATTGATACATGCTGTTAAATTTAGTGTACATAGGCTGCTTATTAATAGAAGCTGTGTTATCTTTTTCACTCTTCCTTTCATAATTTACCTCCAACTTATTTAACTTTTTTATTACTCACTCAGGAAAGGTAACTCTAA
>JAVVPO010000095.1:0-7230 GCA_036655715.1 Cellulosilyticaceae bacterium
TACCTTTAGCTACACCTTTGATACCATCAATTTCAACAGTACGTGTTTCTGGCTTCGCCTCAAAGTTACCGCCCCCTTGGGTAGCTCCAATAAGTTTACCTGCTGTTACTGCAGTATCAAATGTATCTGTTGCTACATCGTAGTTCTTAAAAAAAGCTCCACTATCAAGCAAGAGTTTTTCCATTGTTTTATTCGTAAATCCTGAATAAGTCTTTGCCATCTTCTACACTTCCTTTCCATGATAGTAGACATCGAATAGAAGCCTACGTCTTTTAATTGTTTTATCTTCTTCTTGCACGTTGTTCCTAGTATTTTTATAGGTCGTAAAGATTTGTTCTTTATCTCTCCAAATAAACCGCTTGAAGTGTGCTTCTATTGCATCTGCCAACATTTCAACATTTCCCGTTGATGTGCCCTTATCGTATACGTTGATTTCTAATGTAAAATTATCTTGTATACTCTCTAGCTCATATACCATATAAGGGTAAGTGGTGTCTTCTGGTGCTTCTTCGTAGTATGCGTTTTTATGTGTTTTTTCAAGTTCACTTTGCAATACTGTTCTTAAGTGAATCATCTTACTCACCCTCATATTCCCCCTCATCAATAAGGCTTTGCGCCATATTTTCATCTTCTACCGCGCTGAGGTATTCACCTGTTATACGCTGTATCTCATCTATATTCTCTTTAGTCGTCTCACTTAATGCCCCTATTTTGGGTTGCTTATTACTCCCAAGTTCTTGGAACCCTAAATAAAACCCAAAAGGCTTAAGCCCTACCTGTAAATCTGGTGTCTTTTGCTTAGAACGTACCCAATACTGGATATTTTTAGCCCCTCGCCCTGTACGCTTCTTAATCTTTTGTCTGGTTCTTCTACAAATGAGTTTGCCTATATCCCTAAGTGCAGCTCTGCATAACTCATGGATGGTATATTGCACCCTGTCACAACTGCTCACATACTCTACACCCTCTTTTTTTATTTTAACAACTGAACTAGGTACGCCCATTAAAATCACCTGTTACAACCAATTCAAGGTTTTCATAGTCTTTTTCATAGGTTCTTATCACCCTATACTGCTTGTTTTTATACCTAACACCTTTTTGCTCTTCATACTCACTTGGATGAATAACAAAAACAATCTCTGGCTTTAGTCCCTGTGCATGTGCTTGATAAAATTCACTTTGCTTAACACTTCTTTTTTCTGCAAATACCTCTTTATACTTTGGCGTGACTGTCATATCTCCTATCCCATCTTTTGTAACACTGCTTTTAGAAGTTTCAATCTCAATGATTTCATTTTTCATTTGGTATCGCCTCCGTATATTCGCCACATAGTGCTAAGTGTTCTTTCAGACGTTCATAAGAAAACATAAGTTTTTCACTTTTTACTGTGTCTGTCTCATATTCTGATTTAAGATAAGTTTTAATAGCTTGATAAATTAAGGGATCCTCATCATCAACCTTTTTTACACCACTTATTCTTAAGTCAGTTTTTACAACATCAATAATGTCTAATATCTCATCATCTAACTTGTCGTGTGTAATCCTTACTACTTTTTTTAATCGTTCTAGCACGATACCACCTCATATAAAAAGAGGACACTTCTTAAGCATCCTCTAGCATCTTATGGTCTAAGCTTTTTTTGCAATTGTTACAAGAGATTCTTTTACAAGTACCTTACCATCTGCGACCATGATTGCTTTAGTCACTTGATCATCTGTTTCGTTATCTTCGTACTTTTTAATACCCATGTTGTAGTTTGTATTAAGCACGTAGTCTTTGAAATTGAATAAGAAAGCAAATACTTTCCCTGCTGTAAGGCCAGTTGCAAAACTCTCTAAGTAGTTGCAAAGTACAACTGGTCTTCCAAGTAATGTACGTTCTGGTTTTCCACCGATACCATATGTAACACGTGCGATTGGTTGACCTGCACTATCTTTAATGCCTTGGTATGCCATAAATGTTTTCTTAGTCATACAGTATACTGCACCTGCTTCGTATTCCAGTGGTAATGCTGCTTCTGCTTCGATGAGTAAGTCATAGGATAATGCACTCGCTTGAAGTGCTTGACCTGTAACTGGTGTCTCTGTAAGAATACCTTTTGGTTGCCCTACTCCTGTTCCAGAAATAATAGCTTGCTCTAAAGCTTTTGTCATAGCCTCTACAACATTGTTAATTAATGCTGTTTCAAATACTGACATAGCCATTAAATCCACTTCAAATGATACCGCTACTGCACAACGTAGTTTATGATAAGCAAATGTAATAGTACCTGTAGTTTTCTTTTGTTTGTCTGAGCCAGCACCTTCTGCTACCCATGTAGCAACTGGTTTAACTGCACTTGTAGGTACTGTTATCCCACCTTTGATTGACGTTCTTGTAACTAAAGGTAAAATCATACCTGTAGCTTCTAATTTTTCAATAATTTTTTCTAAAACTGTTGTAGGGATTACTACACCTACGTCACTTGTTTTTGTTATTGCATCTGCATTGGTAAATTGTCCAGGGATGGCTTCACCTTTAATTGCATAATTCATAAAAGCTTTTCTATATTCTTTTGAGTTATAGATATCATCAGAAACAGTATTATCAATTGTATCAATCACATGACCCACTACTGGTCCATTCCCTTTTGAAGCAATATTTACAACTTGAGTGCCTTTGCTAAGTGCATTTAATTCAGCTTGTTTTTGATTGATTTTTTCGCATTGAGCAACATACTCATCTGCTTCTTTAATTTTTGCGTCAAAAGCTTCTACATCACCTTTGTTTAAAAGTTCTTGAGCCTCTCCTAACATTGCATCATACTTTGCTTGTTGTTCTGCTGTTAATTTCATAATAATGACCTCCTGAGATTTAATTTTTTTTGGTTGAGTAACTTTTGTCTTTCTTCTACTGCATTTTGTGGCTTACTTTCTTGCTTTAACTTATTTCTGATTTTATCAATAAGTTCTGGTGGTATGCTTGTAAGGCTATTGACCATTACATTGCTATGTGTGGCATTTTCAAATGCTACTTCATCAATAAGCCCTTTTTCTTTGGCTTGCTGAGCTGAAAACCATGTTTCAACATTCATAAGTGCTAAAGCATCTTTCATACTCATACCAGTCTTACTTACATAAGCATTTGCAATCGCTTCATTTGCTGTTTCAAGCGTCTGTGCTGTATGCTTCATAACATTGTGGTCCCCTCTAGCACCTGTTGATACATTGTGCACCATCATCATTGCTGTTGGGTACATCTTGCAATTACCTGCCATAGCAATTACGCTTGCTGCACTTGCTGCTAATCCTGTAATGGTAATGCCAATATTGCCATAACTTCTAAGTAATCCATAGATTTCACTGCCAGCGAATATCTCACCACCACCACTATTAATTTCAACCTCTAGTTTCTCACCATTGGCTTCATTAATAACTTTTTCTACATCTTTAGGGCAAGTGCAATCATATTCAAGCCAATCATAAATCCACTTGCTATCATTGCTAATAATGTCTCCTACTATTTTAAGTTTTGCCATCTACTTCACCCCCTTACTTAACTACTTGCGTATCAAGCCTACGAATTGGTTTATCACCATCTTCAATAGGTGCTAAATTAAGAATTGCTCTCCACTCATTAGGTGTTAAAGCCCCTCTATCTACCATCTGAACAAGTTGAAGTTTAGTCCCAAGACTTGCATATTGAAGGTTGCTCGCTTCAAAAATAATTTTGTTCCCAAAACCTCTTTCACGCCTTGAAAAAATCTTTCTAGTAAATTCATTTGATAATTGAATAGCTACTGGCTCAATTTCTGCTTCAAAGTAACTAATCCATTCATCTTCTGTATACTTCGCTTGAATAATTTTCTCGTTTGTATGGAAAAAGTTATAAAGCCGAGTAAGTGTTTCTTTCATCTGGCTAGAATTAGGCACATAGTCTTTAGGATCCACTTGTTTGGCATCATATTTTGCATCTGCTGCCGCTGCACCACCCACATCACTTTCAATGCTTAAGTAGTTATCAATAAAATCTTTTGTAGCTTTTTTCATATCTTCTGGTCGTAACACCTGATTAAACTTAAGTAACCATTTCACTACACTACTATTCCTGATTGCTTTTACAATCCCTTGGTCAGTTGTATTGATGATTTCCATTAAGCTTTTAAGTGCTTCATCTGGTCGTGTTCCAAAGATTTCATTTTCGTTAAAATCTTCTCGTAAGTGAATAATGTCTGTATAAGGCCAAGTAACTGTTTTGCCATTCTTAAGTGTAAACTTGAGCCATAACATTGCTTGATTATCATACACAGCCTCAACCGAATAACATGGTATTGGGTAGATGTCTGTGGCATAACCGTTATCGTCACGATTAATATAGGCAAATGCATTATGATTAAGGGCCAATTGATTGGTTAACTTCTCAATGAGCATCTGCCCTGTCATATAGGGGTTAGGTTCTTCAAGTAAAAGCCTTATATATACGTCTGGGTTAACCTTTAAGCCATCCTGTGTTTCTCTAATATGCTTTGCTACTAATTTCCCTAATGCTTTTACTTTGGGTCTTACACATGCCCGAATCACATCTGAATGAAAGAGTTTGCCATCCCACATAAAGAACCCATTCCCATTGTCTGTGACAATTTGAAACCTTGTTGATGTTGGGTTTTTATTAAAAAATCTATCAAATAGTCTCACTTCTTTTCTCCTTCCTTTAAATTTTTATATCATGTTTAGGTATTCATTTTTGTGCCTCTCAAGCTCTACATAACAGTTAAGTAGTGCAGCTGTTCCATCAATACGCTTTCTCTGGTTAGCTGTTTTACAAGGTTGCATATTACCATTCTTGTCATACTCCACGGCTGTATTACTTAGGCACCACTTATCAATCGGATTATTGTTATAAATAACTAGTTTTTTATCAAGATCTGCTCCAAGTGTCTCCATTGGTAGTGATAGTGTAAATTTGCCCTGTCTTACTGCTTCCATGCATTCTTTACCAAAGTGGCCCTGCATTTCTTCCACCCAGTAATCTGCACTCCAAGCATCGTATCCAATCCAAGGCAAGTAAATATCATATGTATCTCTAATTTCTAAAAACCATTCTGTAACAAACTTAGGATGTACTTTGTTTCCTGGTGTTGTTCTTAAAATCCCTCTTTCATGCCATAACTCATAGGGCACTTTACCATCTTCTTTTGCTCTTTGTTCAAGTAAATCCTCGGGTAGCCAATACATACTCATGCAATATACACGCATATCATCTGGCACCATAAAAATCACTTTAGCTGCTGTTAAGTCAGTTGTCTTTGACAAGTCACAGCCACCAAGACCATACTTAGGTTTTAATCGTTCTAAATCAAAAGTCTTAGTGTTGTTGATTTGTTCAAAGTTAAGCCACGTTTCACCTGCTGTCTCGCGTATGTTAAAGTCTTTGCATACTAAGTTTTTAACCAGCTTAGGATTTGCCCTTGCTTTATTCACTTTACTTTCAATTTGATCTAGTTTTTTAATAGTGCCTAACCCTGGGTTAGCTTTCATCCAACTCTTAGGATCAGTCCATTCTTCTCTGCTGTCTAATTCATAGATAATAGGCAAAAAGTGCTCATCTTTATAGCCCTCTTTATCTTCATAACCATTTAGAACCATCTCAGCCTCTTCATACTTCAAGTCAAATACACTTTCTCTGACTGTTCCTGCTGTTGTGATAATAAAAATAAGTGGATTGTCACGAGCACTCGTGCCATCCACTATAACGTCATAGAGATTTTGATCTTTCCATGCATGAACCTCATCCATCATAGCTCCATGCACATTAAGTCCATCTAGTGTATCACTGTCTGAACCAAGAGGTTTAAATGAACTATCATTGAACTCTGCAATCAACTCACCTACAAGCGGCTTAATACGTTTGAGTAGGACTGGTGACTTCTTAACCATACGCTTAGCTTCCATCCACACTAACTTCGCTTGATCTTTCTTTGTTGCTACTGCATAGACTTCTGCCCCTGGCTCTCCGTCTGCTACTTGTAAGTAAAGGCCAATAGCACTGCCTAAAGTGGACTTACCGTTTTTACGCGCCACGACCAAAAGTACTTCTCGATACTTTCTGGTGCCATCAATCTTATGTACAAATCCAAATGTTGCAGCTATCATTGCTTTTTGCCAAAGTTCTAGTGTAACTGGTTTCCCACCCCACTTGCCTTTCGAGTGTTTACAGTAATTTTCTATGAACTCTATAGCATGATTAGCCTTTATATTGTCATATTCGTATTCACTGTCCGTATCTCTCAAGTCTTTTGATAACTTCTTAAATACACGCCTCACTTTATCACTTACGATTACCTTTTTTGGATGAATAAGTTGCCAATACTCTAAAATGGGATTATAGTTTGCTTCGTACTTTATTCTTCTTGCTTTACTCATCTATCCATCACAAACGCTTCAAAGCCGTCACCTTCATCTTTTGGAATAGGTGGTTGCTTCTCAATATAATTAGATAACTGCTTCATGATTTTTTGATAGTTCCCATTCATTGAATTATATAATCTGGCAACAGGTCTTTCTCTTTCATAAGGTGGTGTCTTTTCTGACTGGCTAAACATCTCTACGTAGCCTTTTTCGTCTAGATCTTTTTCATAGTCTTCGAGCGTTATTCTCATGTAAGCTGCTCTTTGTATAAGTCCTTCAATAACCTTTTTTTCTTTAGGCTCTATCTTCGTAAAGATTCTCTTAAGTCTTTTTATTTCTTCTTCAATTCTTTCATGTTTTGTGATTTCATTCTTTTTCACCTTACATGCTCCTTTCTTTTTATGCTTATTTTAGGTAGGAGGGGTAGGGAGGGGTTCTGTGTATTTTTTGAACCTCCCTCCATCGGTCCTGAAGCATTGATACATAAAGCTTTTTACGGGGGGACTATGCTTGTATCATGTTCCCTTCTTTGTCAAACATTAATCCTTCTGCTACTTCATCATGCTTAGTGAATTGATTACGCTCATGCTCTCTATGATGACAGTCTTTGCAAAGTGTTATTAAATTATTTGGATTAAGCGTGACACTTGGGTCATTAATATTATCTGGTGTGATGTACTCCATGTGATGCACTTCTTCCCCTGCTCCTCCACATCTTACACACAATCCAAAGTCACGTTTATATACTGCTTCTCTACATTTCAACCATGCTTTACTTCTGTAAAACTTCTTTGCAAACTCTCTTGACATTTACTTAACTTCCTCTCTATAAGTTACTTAAC
>JAVVPO010000095.1:7330-8391 GCA_036655715.1 Cellulosilyticaceae bacterium
GTTCGTTACTTAATCAGTCTTTTTAATAGTTGTGTAATGTAAATCCTTATATTAAATATATTTGTTGGGGAAGCGTTGCCCACCTACTTGCTCCTGCTGCTTCAAGTTAAAACAAGTGACTGGATATAATGTTCGCACATTATAATTTTGTTGGGTCTTTAGTTCTTAAAATCTTGGGGAATTTAGAACAATATCATAATAACATGGCCATTGGGTAGTTTTCAGTGTAATTTATGGGTAAATTTCGGGTATTTTTCGGGTATTTATTGGTTTTGCTTTGAATTTAGGAAAGTTGCAAGCGAACTTATGATTAATCTCCTATTACCTTTGACTGTTTCATAGCTTAGATCCAGTAGCCCTGCGATACGATAAAGGCTATACTTTTTGAAGTATCTAAATTCTACTAACTGTATTTCATCTTCTCTCAAGATGGTGAGCATATTTTCTATGCGCTCAACTTGTAATTTTTTATTACGCTTGAGCCTAGCTAATTGCTCGATGCTATTGTCTTTTTTTATGAGTGCATCATCTACACTTGTTGTATGATTTGTAGGCGTTGTTGGCTTAATATCATTGTCACTGGCCCCACTTAACCCATAATCATTTCTTACATTCTCTATCTCTATTTGTATATCCACTACAGATGCTCTTAGACTGCTTAAGTTATAGAGCATTGATTCAACTTCTTTGTAACTTACTTCTCTTTTCATCTTAAGTTCCCCCTTACAAATTACTCTTTTTAAACAATATACGGTCAATCCGTTTAATGTTTTCCATTGCCATTAACAAGTCTCTATGTATGCCATGTAACACATTAAGTACCTCTGCTGTAACTGATGGCTGTTTTCTCTCTATGCTGTCAAATAGTAAGTCTAATTTTGAGCCTAATTTATTTAAGTCTTTTCTAATGAGTATCAATTCTAGTATTACTTTTTCACGCCCCTGCTGTTCTACTTCTTGTTTGGACTTTTGGATAATCATCTGTTTGCCCCCTATAGCATGTACTTTCTATACGTCTGTTATCCTCTGTATTGCATTTTTACAGACTTACCCATGCAACG
>JAVVPO010000096.1:0-8278 GCA_036655715.1 Cellulosilyticaceae bacterium
TCTTCTTCTAAGAATGGTGAGACTTTGTCATAGACTTCTTCGTGATAAGCATTAAGATAGGCTTTCTCATCCTTATTCATCTGGTTGATGTCTATACCATCTAAATCTATAGGCGCAAATGTTACAGTTTCAAATTCTAAGAATTGGCCATACTCATTTTCTTTGCCTTTTCTTACTACCAATTCATTTTCAATGCGAATACCATGAGACCCTTCTATGTAGATACCTGGTTCATTGGTTGTAAGCATACCTTCTTCTAATTCACAGCTATCATTTCTCTCCGGCACAATCTTCCATCTGAATCCGTTTGGAGACTCGTGTACATTAAGTAAAAATCCTACGCCATGTCCTGTTCCGCATTTGTAATCTAGTCCCAAATCCCAGATAGGACCTCTAGCAAGCATATCCAAATTGTATCCTCTTACCCCTTGTAAGAATCTCGCTTTAGATAAGTTAATCATCCCTCTAACGACAGCTGTAAAATGTGTTTTAAGTTCTTCGCTTACCTCACCTAATGCAAAAGTTCTTGTAATATCTGTTGTACCATCATAGTATTGACCGCCTGAATCTATGAGGAATAATCCTCCTTGTTCTAATGTATAATTGCTTTCTACTGATGCACTATAGTGCATCATTGCCGCATGCTCTTTGTATCCCGCTATAGTTCCAAAGCTAGGCTCTATAAAACCTTCTTGCTCTTGTCTAAGCGCCTCTAATTTTTCACTTGCACTTATCTCTGTGATTTCCATCTTGCCTAAATTAGTTTTTAGCCAATACATAAACTTTGTGAAAGCTACTCCATCTTTGAGGTGACTGTTTCTGATGCTTTGTAATTCTACTTCATTTTTCTTAGCCTTTGCATACATGGTTGGGTTAAGTTCATCTAATATTTTTATATCTTTTGAGATATTATGATAGATAGCATAATTCACTTTATGACTATCTAATAATATGATTTGCTCTGAGTCAAATCGCTTTACAGCCTCATAGATTTCTTCATAACTTTGTAATGTGATTCCCTCTGCTAAGCATTTCGCCTTTATTTCTTCACTTAATTTGTCTTTATCTACAAATAGGCAGACGCTCTCTAGTGTCACGACTGCATAAGCCAAGACTACTGGATTGAATTTTACATCTCCTCCCCTTAAGTTGAAAAGCCATGCAATATCATCTAGTGTTGTGATAACATGAGTTGTGACCCCTTTTTCTTTCATAACTTCTCTAAGTTCTAAGACCTTTTGCGTAAAATCTTTGCCACAGTACTTAGTATCTAGCAAGAAAGCTGGTGCCTGAGATAAGCTAGGTCTTTCTTCCCATACTAAATCAATAAGGTCCTTCTCATATACTACTTTGACCTTTTTATCCTCTAGCTTCTTGGCTAGTTTCATCCCTTGCTTAGCGCTTATTACTCGCCCATCAAATCCCAATACCCCATCTACTGGCACTATCTCATATAGATACTCTTCAATAGTTGGTACATCTGGTTCTCCTGATTTAAACAGTTTAATCCCTGTATCCTCTAACTGCTTATTCGCCTGAATAAAGTATCTGCCATCTGTCCACAACCCTGCTTCTTCTGCTGTGATGACTACGGTCCCTGCTGATCCCGTAAAGCCTGATATAAATTCTCTCGCTTTAAAATATTCTCCTACATACTCACTCTCATGAAAATCTGATGACGGAATGATATAGGCATCTATCTGATCTTTCTTCATCATTTCTCTAAGTACTTGTACACGCTCTCTTATGCTCATCTTTTTTCCTCCTCATTTTGAACTGCTTTATTTCATCGTATCCCATTTTCATTTACACTACAACACTATTTTTTTGCATCACAATAAAATCCTAAAGCATCTACCGTAGATTTCAGCTTTAGGATTAGTCATTTTATTTTATAAGTCCAAACTCAGGTTTATCCATAATTTGAACTTCTCCATGTGATTTAATATACTCAATAGCTAGCTCCTGAATATCCACCCCATATTCCTTCACTAACTTACACTCCTGATAGCATTCATAGCCACCTGTCCCTGTTGCTCTATAATCACTCATGGCTAAAGTGTATTTTCCGTCCTCTAAAGGTTTACCATCTTTCTTAATCTCTACCACTCTTTGCCCTACTGGCTTAGTAAGGTCAAAGGTATAGCTAAGCCCTGCAAAGAAGTCGTAGTTATAATGCTCTACCTTTGGACTTAAGAAGCAATCAGAAATAGTCATTTCACCATCTTCGAGTGTAAAGTACTCTGCGCAGCGTTCTAAAGCCTTACGCAGTATACTTTCATCCACTTCTAATACTTTAATGGTATTAGGGAATTGATAGGCCGCCATAACATCTCTTGTTGTGACTTCTCTATTAAATCCTATAGGATTATTGCCGAGACTAATACAAGAGAAATCCGCTCCTGTATGCTCTAACTGCAGTTGATTGCAAAAATCAGCAAGTCTTGAGCCATTCACTGCTAACTCTATCTTGGTTAAAGCAGGTATCTCTTCTGTAAAGCTTCCTAATTTTTTATCAAGCCATACTTCTACTTTTTCTTGCATCTTGGTCCACTCTTTGGAAACTGTAGCTACGTCTATCATTTGTGGTATGATACATTCAGAAGTTATTTTAAGTTTACCATCTGATAGGACCTCTACTTCGATATACCCATACTTCTGGGCATTAGCAGGAAGTTGTAGCGTATAGGTTCCATAGAGCATTCTACCTTCTACTGGCATATGCTGATGAGCCGTAAGTAATATATCATAATCAAGTTCCTTACAAATACGATAACCTACATTCTCATTTCCCTCGGCTAAACGCTCACCCGTCTCAAGATTACATTCAAAACCACCGTGATAAATACAAACGGTTATATCACATAAGCCTTTAATTTCCTCTAAGGTCTTCTTCGCTGCTTCATAGGTATCTTCTACTGTAAAATGCTCCAGGTGAACTGGCTTTTCCCATAGATTGACATAGTCTGTAACAATGCCTACTAAACCTACTTTAAGACCATTTGCAAGTTCATGAATGACATAAGGCTTAATACCTAATTGATTGGTATGGTCTACCACATTAGCAGCTAGGCACTGTGCACTTAGAGTATGAAGATAACGTTCTAGCCCCTTATAATCATAGTTGAAATCATGATTACCTAAAGTTATATAATCATAGGGCGCACTATTAAACACTTCTGCAATAGTACATCCTGTGCTTTGTTTTTCCCACATATATTTTGAAAAGGCAGAACCTTGCACTGTATCTCCGCCATCTAACACAAGGGTGTTGCCATCCTTCTCAAATTCACTAATACAACTAAGTACCCCCATGTTCTTCTCTTCTTTACTCACATAATCCGTTGGAAAGAGATAACCATGCGTATCCGATGTATAGTACATTTTTAATGTTTTTTTCATTTTTGTGCTATCCTTCTCTTCCTATCTAGCTACTTTATCCTAGTCTAATATCTCAAATTTCTAGTAGGTACTAACCTCTAGCAAGTTTAATACGAATTTTCCCTGAAAACCACTCGATGATCAATACCAAAACGATAAGCCCTGCCAAAATGGCACCTACTTCATTCCATCTGTAAGCATTCATAGCAAAAATAAGTGGTGCACCAATACCACCAGCGCCTACTAGACCAAGTACTGTAGCATCTCTTAAGTTCATATCAAAACGATAAATAATAGTTGAAGCAAAATCAGGCATAAGCTGTGGCAAAATACCGTATCTAATCTTTTGGAATGTTGTACATCCACAAGCATCTAAAGATTCTAAAATCTTAACATCTATATCCTCAATAGACTCAATATACATTTTTGAGATCATTCCGATTGAGCAAAGTGACATAGTTAGTAATCCCGCAAAAGGACCAGGTCCTGTTACCATAATAAACATTAAGCCATAGACAAAAGCCGGGATTGTCCTAATAGCCATAATAATAACACGACCTATTAAAGCAATCGGCTTAGGTACAATATTTGTCGCACTAAGGAAAGCTATCGGAATGGCTAAAACCGCACCTACAATGGTTCCTAAAAAGGCAATACACATTGTTTCTAATAAGAGATAAGGTACACCTTGAGGCGTTAAGTTAAATAAAAGCTTTGTGTCCGGTCTAAAAATCCCACCGATAATCTTGTTAGCTATACCCGCCCCGCCTTCTGTCATTCCAGCAAATTTCATAGTCCCACTAGACCATACTACTAAGATGACAAAAATAAGCGCTACTATCACTTGAAAAATCCATGTCTTAGGCTGTTTTTCTAATTGCTCTTTAATTTTTTGCTGTCTCACATCTAAATCCATGCTACTTCCTCCCACCTAAGTTAATTTCTTACGTAGATAATGACTCATACTTTCAATAACCATAACAGCTATAAATAAAGTAACAAGAATCATACCCACGCTGCTATACTCTCGCCAACCGATTTTTTCATTTAAGATGAGTCCTAAACCACCGGCCCCTACATATCCAAGGATTGAAGCATATCTTACATTTCCTTCAAAACAGAATAAGCAGTTCGCAATATAGCTTGGAAGAACTTGTGGTACAATAGCCGCTAGAAAAGCTTTTAGTTTAGTTGCTCCAAAAGACTCCATCGCTTCATAAGCTCCCATATCCACTGTTTCAACTTGCTCATAAAGCAGCTTGCCAATATAAGCGAAAGTAAAGACAGCAATAGCTGTTGTCCCAGCTAGTGTTCCAAGGCCAAAGATATAAGTGGCAATCAGAGCTATAACCAAAGTAGGTATAGTTCTTACTAAACTTAAAAATAAACGTGTAATAGAAACAACTATCTTGCTACTTACAATATTACTGGCTGCAAGAATAGCAAAAGGTATTGCCGCAAGCGCTCCAATGACTGAGCCTAGTAAAGACATCTTAATCGTATCAAATAGTGGTGTCCAAATGGCATTTAAATAGCCCCACTCTGGTGGCACCATGTCTTTTAAAATATTAAAAAAGTACTTTCCTCTTTTTACAATAACAGATAATTCAAACCCTGTAACATCAATAGCAATCCACGTTGCAATCAAAAGGAGTACAATCACTAAAGGCATGCGTGAACGAGGTTCTAATATTTCTTTTCCATCACTAAGTACAATCTTTTTGGGCGGAAAAATTTTGTCATATAAGTTCATCTTAGCCCTCCATCTTACCAATTTCTTGACCACAGTAAATTTGATCTAAAATCTCTTGTGTTACCGCCTTACTTGGACCATCATAAACAACCTCACCAGCTCTAATCCCGATGACACGGTCTGCATATTCTAAAGCTAAGTCAACATGGTGAATATTAATCAAAACAGAAATGTTCATCTCTTTATTAATACGTCTAAAGTCATTCATAACTTGTTTTGCTGTAACAGGATCAAGCGCTGCAACTGGTTCATCAGCAAGCATAATCTTTGGATTTTGTGCTAAAGTTCTAGCTAGTGCTACCCTTTGTTGTTGTCCACCTGAAAGCTGATCTACTCTTGTATAAGCTTTCTCTAGAATACCTACTTTGTCTAAAGCTTCTAACGCCGCTACCTTATGCTCTGTAGGATAAGCTCCTAGAAGTACTCTCCAGAAAGGTAGGTCTGGTATATTAGAAGTTAAAACATTTTTTATCACTGTTGTTCTTGTAACCAGATTGAATGATTGAAAAATCATCCCTATACCTCTACGGAATTTTCTAAGTGATTTTCCTCTTAAAGTACTCACATCTACATTATCTACTGTAAGCTTTCCTTCTGAAATATCATGCACACGGTTAATCGTACGAATAAGTGTTGATTTCCCCGCTCCTGAAAGTCCTATAATAGCTACGAATTCTCCTTGCTCAATCTCAAGGGACACATTTTTTAATCCCTTAAACCCGTTCGGGTATACTTTGCTTACATTTTCAAATTTAATCATAAAAGTCTCACTTCTCCTCTAGACTAAGGTTAACTATCTCTTTTATTTGCAAAAATAATGGGCGAGTTATACAACTCTCCCATTATTTATAGATGTTGCAACTTATTTTCCTGCGTTAAGTTCTTGAATTAATTTTTGGGCAGCACGTTCATTATCATAATCAGTAGGCACCGCTACTTGGTAACCATTGTGGCTGTAGATTGAGATAACTTCTTTACCGGCTTCTGTATTACCAATGTTGATAAATGCATTTTGAACTGCTTTTTTGAAATCTTCATCCATAATCTCAGAAGTTGTACTTACACTTACTGTATCATTGTAAATACCTGGTGTTACACCAATAACATTTGTTTCATCCCAGATAGAAGCTGTTCTTCCGAACTCCTGCGTCCATTTGCTTTCATTGTCACGACGTAAGTCTGCATAACCTACTAAAATATCTATTTGACCAGATGCAAGGCGAGCCATAGCACTACCATAAGAATCGGCTTGTACTGCACTTGCTAAATCTGTAAGGCTCTTACCATAGTTTTCTTGTAACCATAATGATGGGTAGATGTAACCTGCTGGAGATGTTGAAGACATAATACTCCAGTTAGCTGAATTAACGTCTTCCCAAGTAAGCGCTTCACCAGCATTTACTTTAGCTGCTAATGCTTGTCCTTTTTCAGATGGACCTGCTATGATTAATGAACGATAGAAAGTTACTTGTTCGTCTAATCCTGTTGTTGGTTTGTTATCATTCCATTCTTTTGCACTATCAGATTCTACACTTAATGCATCACGTGTTGCAGTTAAGATAACCTCTGCTCCATCATCATATAATACATATGTTCCACCTGGGATTAAACCGATATCAGCTGTTCCTGCACTAAGTGCTACGCCTACAGCTTCAAAGCTTGTTCCTACTGTGATCTCTACTTCTTCTACATTGTAACCTTCTTTAGCTAATTCTTCTTTTAACATACCTTTTAAAGGTTCTGTTGCTGTAACGATCTCAGCTGGTTCTTTAGATGGTACGAATGCCACTTTAAGTTTCTCAATTGTTTTTCCCTCTGTAGGTGCTCCGCCCTCTTCTTTTGCTGGACCTGCACAACCAGTAAATATAGATACCCCTAGTGTCATTGCCATTAATGCTGCTACTAACTTTTTCATATTATCCTCCATGTTGTTTATACTTTTATGCAATTTTATATTTAAGATTCTAGCACTTGTAGGCTAGTTCCTATATATCTTTATAAATGCTTAGCTTAGAAGGCAAGATAACGGTCATCGTCTCTGTCCTAGTGCCTGTTATTCTTTCAACTAATAGCTTGATTGCCGTCTCCCAGACGAAGCTTGGAATCATGTCAACAGCTGTATAATTTAGACCTTTAGATTTAATCGTATCTATGTCTTTATAAAGGATAACATCCACATCCTCAGGTACCCTTAATCCTTCTTCTTCAAAAGCTTCAAGAACACCTTCAGCAATTTGGTCATTACCTAATAAGACTACTCTAGCTAAGTTTTGACTAACTATGGCTTTTTTAGCCAACCTGTAACCACTTTCTTTACTTAAATCTCCTATGAAAAACTGCTTTTCGTTATATCGACCTTTGCTTTGAAGTATTTTGATCAGTGACTGATGTCTTCTTTTTCCTATGACGAGATTATCTCTTTCATAATAGCCGCCTATGTACCCTAAACTTTCATACTGCTTTGTATCTAGTACGTAATTTACCATCTGCATTACACCTTCTGTATAATCCATGATAATGCGGTCATATTGATAATCTTGCCTCTCTGAATTAATAAACAATATACAGTAACTTTGCTTCTTGAGTTTAACAACTTCCTCCTCCGAGAACTTCCCTAATGCAATAATACCATCTACCTTAGTCTCAGTCTCATAGGCTAATCGCTTGAACTCCACTGGATCTTTACAAAATCCACTTGCTATACTAATGTAATCCATTAGCCTTACATTATTTACATCTTGTCTAATGATATGCCAATCAGCAATACCTATAGTGATACCCTCAACCATCTTTAGCTTTCTCTTTTTAGGCGGAATATATCCTAATTCATGTGCTATATTGAAAATTTTATCTTTTACCTCATTACTTACTGAAAGTGTATCATCTTGATTCAACACTCTCGATACAGTTGCCATCGACACCTTAGCAAGCTGTGCTATTTCTTTAATAGTTGCCATACATTTTTCCTTCCCTTATTATTTTATCCATTAAAATAATAATTGCAATATAATTTACTAAAGTTTTACTTAAAAATATTTTTTTAACTTAGTTTATACTAACTTTCATCAACTCATTACTATGTAATGCCTTAGCACATAAAGAGAAGTCATAGAATAGATACTGCAACTCCACGACTTCTCTCAT
>JAVVPO010000097.1:0-6221 GCA_036655715.1 Cellulosilyticaceae bacterium
TCTCATTCCCTATCCTCTCTAACCTATAATTCCATTCTACAGAAGAAGTTAATGCGCCCCTCGAGACATTAGATGACCCAATATAGAGCTCACTTCTTTCTTGGCTATGAAAGATATAAGCTTTAGGATGGAAGGATTTATGAGGTACATTATAAAATCTTAAATCAATAGACTCTCCAAACTTATCCCTGAGTAGATATAATGCAGAAGGCTGTGTGATATTGAGATAGTTTCCTGTGAGAATTCTAATTTTCACACCTCTACGAATAGCTTGCTCCAAATCCTTTAGTATTAGCTTGACCCCTGACTCCATCAAAAATGAAACAATAATATCTATTGTTTCAGCATGGGCCATACTATATTTCAATCGATTATACAGATAGTGCTTTTCCCCTGTAATGGCATTGGCGAGTTCTATACTTTCATCTATGACCTGACTCGTTTTTTTTAGTATCTCTAATTTTTTCGCTCCATTAGCATCCATCTGCTCCGCTCCTTTTGTACGATTTAATTTTTTAGTAATATTTACTCATTCTCTTTCCTTCTTACAATGACATTAAGCCAGTTATCTCTTTTTTCTACCTTCGTATCATCAGTCTGCCATATTTCCGCTATTTGTAGCTCTTGCCACTTCTCTAATACAGCTAACAAGCTAGCCTCTGTATAGTCTGTGAAGTATCTGCCATTTCTCACACCTTCAAACTCACCGTATTTAACAGATAAATAAATTACTCCCTGTGTTTTAAGAGCCTTCACTAACTTCATGAGTACTTCTTCTATTTCTTCACTTGGTACATGTAACAAAGAGGCACATGCCCATATTCCCTCAAAAGCTTTCTCATAACTAAGCTCCTGAAAAGTCATACACAGCACTTCTTGCCCTGTTACCGCACTTGCTCTCTGGCAAATCTCCTTACACGCATCTATTCCTACTACTTCATACCCTGCTTGTCTAAAAGCCAGTGTATCTCTTCCTGATCCACATCCTGCATCTAGTATCTTGTCGCCTAACTGAAGATACTGAGTGAATCTATCTCGCACAGAGGCCATATCAGCGTATAATGTCATATTCATAAATTCATTTAGATAGTCTTGATAATACTTTATTGTTTCATTCATAATATCCTTCCCTTACTCCCTTACAGACTTCAAGAAAACCCCTTCTTTAAAGCCTCCTCGTTCTTCTAACTTTTTCCCCCTTGCTACTAGCAGCTCTTCATCCGTGTACCCTAATTGACTAGCCATACCGAAGATGACTTCCATCATATCTGCTAGCTCTTCTAAATTTCTATCCTCTAGGTATTCGTTGAATTCTTCGATAAGTTTATCTTCTAGTAATCTACTGATTTCTTGCCCTGTTACGCATACTATCTCTGGCATCTTCCCATCTATTTCTATAATAGCTGGAATCTTGTCTCTTACTAATTTGTTATATATCTTCATAGTATCTCCTTTATAACTAAATTAAAAAACTCTTCTTAGCCTCTACAATAACTTCATCATCTATAAATTCACGTAGTACCTTTTCAGCCTCTTGTCTTGTAAAAATATTTAGATGCCTACACAATGTCACTGCATCATTTAAATCACTTTTCGGAAATAGTCTCGCAGAACACAATTTCATTGCTAACATTTGTCTAGCACTTGGAAATCTTATAATAAGATTTTTAAACCCGTCTACTATTTTTAACTCTTCTTTAAGTAATACACTCTTAATATCCTCTATTGCATTATTAAACCAATCAGTTGGTAAATGATGTTTGATAGCAAGGCTTTGAACTAATGGATAAATAATATCTACATCCTTAAAAGTAGAGTCTATATCCTGCGTTGAACATCTATTCCCAAAGCTCAGGCACATAACTGCTCCATTATTAATCCTCTGTTCCTTCTTATTTCTTTATATTATATCCAATTCTTTTGTTTTTCACAATCTTTAATCTATGTGGCTCTGATCCTTCCAAGCTCATACTTCAATAGAGTAGGGAGATAATTGCTAAGAATTATCTCCCTCTCATTGAACCGTACGTACGGATCTCATATACGGCTCTACAATTTATATTCCAACTTTTCTTAGATAGTACCGTAAAGGATTAAGCAAATTTGCTCCGTCCTTTACCTTTCTTTCTAGTAATGTAGGGCTTAAGATATAATACATTTGGTGGTAAATACCCGTGGCTAGACTTTCACTAGCTAGATTAGTGCCATGCCTGGCACACTGACAAAAAGGCCTAGCATCTCTGCTAGACCTTTTCACCAGATTAAGAGAATAACCCACCTATCCCCCTTTATACTACTTAGGAAGGTTATTTCTTAGCCTAGGTGTGACTTAGATACTTAGTTCATCCCTATACAGTCATCCTGTCTATTCATCTACACCTGTACCTCTGCGAGAGGTAGCCACTATTTCTATGAATTTGTCATGCCCTCTGGCATGCATCACTTCTTGAAACAAGGCGTCACACAGAGTTTCTAGGCGTTGCTTAGTCATTAACTTTTACTTGATATACAAGGGGGAGTAAAGTATTGGTAACATTGTTTAAATCTAAGCAGGGAGATCTTGAATTTTATGAGAATCACCAGGCTTCTTAGAGTTATAAAACTTTTGACTGTCTAGTTAAGATACGAAACTCTTTAATACAGTAAGCTGTCCTGTAATTGAGAATGTTCCAAGTGTTGCTGGGATGAATACACTATCGCCAGTCTTAACTGTGATTGTCTCACCAAAGCTTGCAAGTGTTCCTTCTCCTTCTACACATGTATAAATGTAGAATTTTTCTTCATTACTTGTATCAATCATTTCATCTTCAATGATGTGTTTTTCTACAGTGAAGTATTCCCCTTGGCAAAGTAATGTATCATTGATTGCTGTTTGTGGTGCAAGTGCTAAATCAGATACTTCCATACCCTTTTCGAGATGCATCTCACGTCCTCTATTGTAATCATATACACGGTATGTGATATCACTACTTTGTTGGATTTCTGCAATTACAACACCTGGGCAAATCGCATGGATTAAACCACTTGGGATGTAGAAGAAATCACCTTTTTTAACAGATACATGGTTAAGGTACTCATCAAGTTCTCCTGCTTCTGCAGCTGCTTTGAAAGCGACTTTATCAGTTGTCTTTGTTCCCATAACAAGTGTTGCGCCTTCTTTAGCATCAACTACGTACCAGCACTCTGTTTTACCAAATTCGTTTTCTACTCTTCTTGCGTACTCATCACCTGGGTGTACTTGTACAGATAAGCTATCATTTGAATCAATTAATTTTACTAAAAGTGGGAATTCATCCTCAATTTTTGTTCCAACTAACGCTGCTCCGTATTTTTTAGTAAGCTCAACAAGTGTTTTACCTGCATCTTCGCCATCTGCTACAACGCTCATGCCACCATTGTGTCCAGATACGTCCCAACTTTCACCGATTACACCCTCTGGCATATCTGCTCTATATTTTTCAAATCCTCTACCGCCCCAAATACGTTCTACATAAACAGGCTTAAATATAAATGGTCTCATGTCTAGTCTCCTTATTTGTTTGATAACGCTGCAATAGCTGTTCCAATTAGATTTAAATCTTCACCTTTGATAAACTCATAATGTCTACCATGCTCTTTTACTAAGAACGCTTTCATGTAATAATCAAGTTTTTCTTTAAAGTCTTTTAACTTGTAGAAAGTTGTGCCTTCGCCAATAATCCCCACAGGTCTAGCTGAATCGAGTCCTGTGTTTGTTTTGATGATAATTGAACTTAATGTAATCGCACATGCTTTTGCTGCACGTTCAATCATAGCATCAATTATTTCATAGAGAAATGTGCAATCTGTTTCCACCTTTACACATTTCGCAATAATGTTACTTCTATCGTGTGGATTACACATAAAAGTATTAAGATCGATAAGCCCACATGAGCCTAACACTAATAATGCTTTGTTACATCCTTCAGAGAATAATCCCTCTTTTGCTGCAACCTGTAATAAATCAAGTAATAATGGTCCTAAATAACGACCACTTACCATTTTCTCAAATTGATAATCCCCTGGATTAGCTGTTTTTGCATCAAATGCTTCATCTACTGCTCCGCGAGGAAGTTTGCCATATGCTCCTGATTCCATATTGATAATCATTGTGCTTTCTTTAGCATCTGTAATCTTCGCGATATTTTGTATTTCTTCTATATAACATGCATTTGTTCCTGTTCCAAAGATAAATCCTATGTAGCCATCAAATTTTCTATGGCTTGTAATCCCTTTACCACCGAGTAATGTTGCAACTGTATCATTTAAAATAACTACGCCGCGATCTTTACCATCTACTTCTTTAAGACCTGCAACTAAGTTCTCTCCAATACGCTCACCGACAACTTCTGGTGCTTTCACTTCTTTTGTCCAACGCAGTAATGTTCCATCTTTATCTTTATCAATCTCTGTTGGGTAAGAGAAACAGAATCCGATTTGCTCAGTTGTTTCTGCTACTTTCTTTGTTAAATCAACCATTTTACCAAAGAAGTCTTTTTTGCTAAGCTCTCTTGCAATACCTGGCATTTGAGTTTTAGAGAAATTACTTACTTGTGGTTGCATCGCATCATCAAATGTCACACATCCTACTCTAAAGTTCGTACCGCCAGCGTCAATGACAAGTGCTGGTGTGTTTGTATCAATTTTATTTGCTACAGATAAATAAGTTGGAAGCATATCAAGTGTGCATGCTTCTCCGTTTAGTCCTTGCTTCATTTCTTCAATGAACTTTTGACATTCTACGCTTAAATCCATATCCGCATAATACATGCCTCGTTGTTTTAAAAACTGCTCTACTTGTTTTTGCATAGTGTCATCCTCTCAAATCCATTATTTATTTTAGTGATTATTACGCTTACTACGTAAAAGAATAGGCTAGGCCATATTATTTACACTTATAATATCATGCCTAACCTATAAAGTTATTTAGTTAAAATTAACGTATTTACCTCTTTATTTCTATATAACCCCTAAATATATCCCTATTTTGAACACTTCGATTAGTTACTTACTTTACATTTAGAAGAAAGTTTTAAGATCTTGTACTTTTTCTGTTGTAAGCTCTTTTGCTAAATGTGCAAATAATCTTACTGAGTTTTCAAGGTCATCTAAGTGAATCACACTGTTGTGTGCATGACCGTATCTTGTTGCAATAGATACTGTAAGTGGAACCGCACCATCATGTGCTTTATGCATCTCACCTGTATCTGTACCGCCACCAAGCATAACGTCTGTTTGGTATGGAATATCATTTTTCTTAGCTACTTCTCTAGCAAGTTTAATGAATTTCTTGTTACCCATTGCTGTTGCATCAAGAATTGCAATTGATGGACCCTCTCCAAGCTTTAATGTAGAATCAAATGATTTACATCCTGGCGTATCACCGTATGCACCGATATCTGTTGAGATACAAACATCTGGGTTGATGATTTGTGCACAAGTTTTAGCACCACGAATACCTACTTCTTCTTGTACTGTTCCTGCAAGGTAAAGTGTACATGGAAGCTCTTGACCTTGGATGTTCTTAAGAAGTTCGCTGATGATTGCACAACCTACTCTGTTATCCCATGCTTTAGTTGCTACGTATCTTGGATTAGCAAGTGGCTTGTATGCTGAAACTGGTGTTACAGGGTCACCCACTTGGATACCAAGTCCAAGTAATTCTTCTTTATCTTTTACACCGAAATCGATGAATAAATCATCAAACTCGATTTTAGCTTTTTGTGATAATTCTTTTGATGGCTTATGTCCGATTACACCTGGGTATTCTTTACCATCTTCTGTTGTTACACATACATCTTGTGTCATAAGCTGTGCTGGCCACCAGCCACCGATTGGCTTGATGAAAGCAAACCCTTTGTCATCAATATCAGCAATAATGAAACCAATTTGGTCTAAGTGAGCTGAGATCATTACTTTAGGTGCATTTTCTGGTCCTTTTTTAACAAAGATAATGCTTCCTAAGTTATCAAATAATACTTCGTCACATAAGTCTTTAAGTTCGTCATGCATAAGTTTTGCTACAGCACCCTCATGTCCTGAAATACCGTTTGTTTGAGTTAATTTTTCAATATAATCGTAGTCAAATTTAAATTCCATTATTTTCACCCCATCATTTTTTATAAGATTATTAAGTTTTTATAAAATCATTAAGCTTTTACAAAAGCACTTAAGCCTGTATTTTCTTAAATCCTGCTATTACT
>JAVVPO010000097.1:6321-7788 GCA_036655715.1 Cellulosilyticaceae bacterium
ATTAAGCTTTTACAAAAGCACTTAAGCCTGTATTTTCTTAAATCCTGCTATTACTTAAATCTTGCTATTAGTTTAATGTATCTAATGCTCTTGTTAAATCTTCTAAGATAATCTCTGGTGCTTCAAGTCCAATGTAAAGACGGATAAGGTCTTTTGATTGATGAACATCTGCAAGTCCTTGATGATTTGCTTCATTATTATAGTTTGGAGAAATCGCTAAACTCTCAAATCCACCCCAGCTTACGCCAAGCTTGAAGATCTTGAATGCATTCATGAAGTTTGTTAACTCATCATAATTTGCGAAGTCAACTTCTACACTGAATAATGTTGTGAAGCCTGTTGTCTGCTTCTCGTATACTTCTTTATCTCTACCTGTAAAAGCAAGAGGATGATTAATCTTTCTTACTTTTGGATGGTTTTGAAGAAGTTCTACAACTTTTCTTGTTGTTTCTGTCTGGTATGCAAGTCTTTGTGGTAATGTACGAAGTCCACGAAGGATTAACCACGCATCGAATGGAGGCATTACACCACCACCAAATTGGTGACCAATTTCAAAGATTCTATCCACTAATGCGAATTTACCAATTACTGCTCCACCTACTGTATCACTGTGTCCTGCGATGTATTTTGTACATGAATGTAATACAAGGTCAATGCCGTGTGTAAGAGGCTTTTGGTTAAGTGGTGTAGCCCAAGTATTATCGATTGCTGTTAAGATGTTTCTCTCTTTTGCAATTTCTGCTACTTTTGCTAAGTCAAGTACATCAAAGTTCATAGTTGATGGACTTTCTATGTAAATCATTTTTGTATTTTCTTTTATGTAGTCTTTGATTTCTTCTTCGTTTTTAACAAATGCATTTGTGTACTCTACACCGAATTTTCCAAGTGTCTTAACATATGCTAAAGCTGGTCCATATACATTATTTACGAATAATACATGGTCGCCTTTTTCTACAAATGTAAAGATTGAAGAACTAATAGCTGCCATTCCTGATGCAAAACATTTACACTTTTCGCCACGCTCAAGCTCAGCAAGTTTCTTCTCTAAGATCTCTGTAGTTGGGTTTACCCCTCTTGTATAAACATAGTTACTTCTCTCTGCTGTAATCCCTCCTAAGAAACTTTCCCAGTCTTTAAATGCGAAAAGTGATGTTTGCATAATTGGTGGTGCAATTGCGCCAAAGTAATCTTCGTGATTTTCGTTTGAATGTAAACAAATTTTTGAATCTTCATTTTGCCAATTTTTCATAGAGGTCTCCTTCAAATCATAGGTCATAATATATTAATGCAAGGATGAGTTTTATTCTGAATTGATAGCAATATATAAATTTATATAACTGATTATATTTGTACAATTTACCACATTTCCACTCAAAAAACTTACCTTTTTTATTATAATAGCACTTATTATTATATTAGTAAAGTGTTATCATGACAAATATATCATTGTTTTTTATTTGTTATTAA
>JAVVPO010000098.1:0-7616 GCA_036655715.1 Cellulosilyticaceae bacterium
TCATTGCCTCAAGAAAGAGTTTTTAGACCATTTACACAAAGTTTTTTACAGGCTCGCTATAAAAAGAGCGTTATTAGGTGAAAGTAATTTCATCTTCACTTGATAGCGGCTGAACAGTTACAAATTATCATCTGCCTCTTTTATCTGTTCTTTTATACTGGATTGACTAGATGTGCCATAAGTGCCACCTGTTACTCATTAAACTTAGGGATAAAACTCTCACTTGCTGTTTCACCCTCTTGAATAAATCCATTTTCTATGCCTATTTGTACTGCATAATCTGTTATATATTCATAATGCTTAGGATTTACCACTTTATTAAGCTTAGGATAATCTTTTACCCCTTCTAGTGGTGTATACTGATTCATAATACTGATATACACACTATCCCCGTATGTCTGATGGATATAAGTGACAATCTTCTTAGAGTCAAACAAAAGACCTGGTAGCATAAGATGCCTAACAATAACACCTTTTTGCATTATCCCCTCTTCATTGAAGGAAGCTTTTCCGATTTGTCTTACCATCTCATCTAGTGCAAGTTTTGTATAGTAAGTATAATCTAGGGCCTTAGAATAGTTCAGTGCATATGCTGTTTTGAAGTACTTAAAGTCTGGTAAATACACATCTATATAACCTTCTAAGAGTCTTAGTGTCTCTACCTTTTCATAGCCACTGCTATTGTAGACAATGGGTAAATAAAGCCCTTTTTCTCTAGCTAATCTAAGTGCCTCTATAATCTGTGGTACATAATGAGTAGGTGTTACAAGATTGATATTGTGTGCACCTTCTTCTTGTAGCCTTAAAAAAGTTGTAGCAAGCTCTTCTATCGTTATGACTTCCCCATTACCTTCTGTACTAATCTCATAATTTTGACAAAATACACATTTCAGGGTGCAATGGGCAAAAAACACTGTCCCTGACCCTTTTTTTCCAGATAAACAAGGCTCCTCCCAATGATGAAGTGCTGCCCTTGCAACTTTCACTTCATCACCTGCCTTACAAAATCCTTTCTGGCCATTCAACCTATTAACACCACACACTCTTGGACACAACTTACATTTTTCTAATTCTTTCATTATTTTTACTTGCATTACTATTTAAACCTTTCTTTTATGCTGTAGCAATAAGTACTGATAAGTCATTTTCCAAACTACCAATAGCCCTCTCACTTTCACCTACCATCTGCTGAAGTTTTATAACCACAGAGTCCACCTGATACTTTACACTTTCTACGCTTTCTTGAGAAGTATTGATCTTTGACTGCATAAACCAGTCTGCAATAAGTCCATCAAAGAAGAAATCTGCGAACTTTGCAAATCCATCGGTCTCTATATGGATATCAGCACCAATATGTACGTCAGCTAACTCTGTTTTAAACCTTCTAAGAAGTGCCTGTGCCTCACCTGCAAGATTCTTTGCCTCATCAATATGTGAGTGCTTGATCATATCAGTTACCAGTCCGCCCCCACCAAACATATCCCATACGCCCCAGTTCTCCGCACTGCCTAGACTTTTTAGTACCTGATCTAAACAAGAAACCACCCTACTACCTGCCAAGATAGCTTCCTTAATCTCTTTAAGATTAGCCTTTTCATTGGCAATCTGATTGGTGAGTTCCATTATTTTCTCTGCTGAAGCGGTATTGGAATTTATTAATCTATCACGCTTTTCTTGGTAGAGCTGTTCATATCTTCTCTCTGCCCCACTACACTCCCTTTTCTTAACAGATAATGCCTTCATCTGCTGCTTTACATCCTCTATATCCTCTTCACATTGATCAAACTTTAGTTTTACTTCTAAGGCTTCTTGACGTTCTTTTTCAACTTGTTTTTCCTGACTGCCTAATACTGTATAAAAAAGTGTCTTTATCCCTATTTTACTCATTTTTTCTATGTCTAGATTTTCTTTTTCAAGTTGCCTTCTTAACTCATAGGCTTTTTTTTCTAATTGATTCAGTTCTTCTTTATACTTTTCATACATTCTTTCTAGCTTCTGATACTCATACATCTTTTCTTTTTGCTTTTCTAATTCCTTATTTATCTCACTATACATATACTTTTCCTCCTTATACAAATAAATGGATATCTTCCTAACATTTATCACATTATATCATATTTACATTAATAATCTCTACAATTCATAGTTTCTTCTACAAACTCTACCAAGTAAAAAATAAGCTGAACTCTATATAAATTCTCAGCTTACTTTCTATTATCCTATATACTTTTTTCTTAATCTCTCATCAACTTAATAGGTGCAATTACCTTATTCTTCACTAAGCTCCGATACAAATTGGCTTTCATATAAGTTTTTATATAACCCATCCTTCTGAATAAGCTCTTTATGGGATCCACTTTCACAGATTTCTCCATCCTTCATAACAAGAATAACATCTGCATTTAAAATAGTTGACAGTCTATGAGCTATAATAAAGCTAGTCTTTCCTTCTATTACTTTATCTGTAACTACTTTTATTTTTGTTTCTGTTAAAGGGTCTACTGAAGAGGTTGCTTCATCTAATATAAAGATAGGTGGATTACACATAAAAGTACGTGCAATATTTAAAAGTTGCTTTTGTCCCACAGAAAGCCCACCTGAGTCACTTTGCAACAGTGTATCATACCCATTAGGTAAGGATTCAATGAAATCATCTACTTCTATTTGCTTACAAAGCTCTCTCATTTTTTCTTTGTTTCGTCTATCTTCTGGCGCTGCATATCCTATGTTTTCATAAACATCTCCCTCAAAAAGCCAGCTATCTTGTAACACAAGTGCAAAATAATGTCTTAAATGAGCAAGCGGCAAGTCTCTAATATCTGTTCCATCAATCGTAATACGCCCCTCTGTGGTATCATAAAAACGCATAAGCAAACTAATAATAGTTGTTTTCCCTGAACCTGTTGCCCCAACAATAGCTACCTTTTGACCTGGTTTTACGGTTAAGCTAATATGCTTTAAAATAGGTGTTTCAGGTTGATAAGAAAAAGATACCTTTTCAAATTTTACTTCTCCCAAAATGGTATCTACTATTTTAAGCTCTTCCTCACTTAATTGTGATTCATCTTTTTCTTCTGGGTGATTAAGAATAGAAAAGACACGGTCACATGCCGCTAAAGAAGCCTGAAACATATTTAGTATATTTGCAGTATCAATAATAGGCCCTGCAAAACGCTTAGAATACATGATAAAGGTAGAAATATTTCCAATAGATATTTTACCATTTAGCACTAAGAATGCTCCCATAATACAGATTAATGTAAAGTTTAAGTTATTTAAAGCATTCATCGTTGGCATCATCAGGCTTGATGAAAATTCTGCTTTTGCGCCCGATTCTTTTAAACGCCGTGAGATCTCATAAAAAATATTTTTATTATATTCCTCAATACCATATACTTTAATAGTTTTTTGAGCAGTAATCATCTCTTCTGAATAGCCGCAAATCTCCCCGTAAGCTGCCTTCTTAGTTCTAAAAAGAGCTCTTGATCTTTTAGAAATTATTCTTGCACTTATAAACATCATAGGTACAGTAAAAACAAAAATCAGTGTTATCCAAGGACTAATCGATAACATAAACGTCAATGAGCCTATTACAGTTACAAATCCTGTAAGGAGTGTAATGGCATCTGCCGAAACTGTTTCACTAATGTTATCAATATCTGTTGTTACGATACTTATAATGTTTCCCTTTGTGTTGTTATCAAAATAAGATACTGGAAGCTTCACTAATTTAGCAAATACATCACGCCTTAAATCAAGTACTACATTTTGGGCAGTTTTTAGCATGAAGAGATTCTGTGCTATACTTAATCCCCAAGTAGCTGCTGCAATTAGTAAAATCGTAAGGCCACCTTTTATCAAGAAATTAAAATCAATTTTTTCTGGCCCTAACCCAATAGCATCTACCATAAGTCCTGTGATATAAGGAATACGAAGAGCCAATAAATTCGCTACTATCACTAAAACACATATGATAAGTATGTAAAATTTATATTTAAAAAGGTATCTAAGCAGTTGCATCAAAGAATCTGCTTTTTTCTTTTCTAGTGTCTTTTCTTTTCTCATATAGATTATGACCTTCCTCTCTCTTGTGTTTCACACATTTTTTGATAGACTGCGCACTCCTTTAGTAATTGTTCATGAGTCCCTAATCCTACTGACTTCCCTTTCTCCAGTACTAATATTTTATCTGCATTTTTGATACTACTTACTCTTTGTGAAATCAAAATAACTGTTTGCTGCTTATAGTTTTTACGAAGAGCCATCCTAAGTTTTAAATCTGTTTTGTAATCTAATGCTGATGAAACATCATCTAGTATGACAAGATCCGATTTTCTATATAATGTACGAGCTACACTAATGCGTTGTTTTTGTCCACCGGAAAGATTACTACCATTTTGAGAAACTCTATGTTCAAAATGATCCTCCACTTGCTCTAGCAAATCCAAAATTTGTGCTGACTGCGTCGCCTCATCAAGCTTCTCACTATCATACACCCTATCTAGGATAATATTATCTTTAATGCTCATGCTAAAAATATTGTACTGCTGCATAGCTGCTGTGATTTTTTCTGTAAGATAACTTTTTTCATAAGACTTAATATCTTTTCCTTGAAAAATAATATTTCCTTTACTCGGTTCATAAAGTCTTAAAATAAGGTTCAGCAAACTTGTTTTTCCAGCTCCTGTACCACCAATAACCCCTAATGTCTGTCCCTTATCCATTTGAAAGCTAATATGTCTCAAGGCGTATTTTTTTGTACCAGGATATATAAATGACACATTTTCCAAACTTAGTGCAACTTTCTGCTTATGAGATGTGTGCTCATTACCATATACTGTGCTTTCTTTTATCTCCATGATTTCATCAATACGAGAAGCTGAGGTACTTGCCCTACTTAACATCATGAACATTCTTGGAATAGTCGTCATCGCCATAAGTACCATATTAATGTAATTTAAAATGGTAACGATTTTACCAATTTCCAGATTGCCACTATCTACCCGAATTCCGCTAATATATAATATGACAATAATCGTTATATTTGTAATAAGTCCAATAGATGGTCCCATGTAAGCATTTATTTTTCCAGCTTTCATCTCATATCTTTTAATCTCTCTACTTTGCTGATCAAAACGTCCCACTTCATAGTCCATCTTATCAAAGGATTTGATTACCCGAATACCTGATATGTTCTCCCTCAAAATAGATGCCATCTTATCTAGATTTTTTTGAACTTTACGATAGATAGGTCTTGTAAGTTTAAAGACAGCTAAACTTGCCGTTAAAAGCAGCCCCATTCCCCCAAACATTATAATCGTAAGATATGGGTCTAATAATAAAGACATTACTGTTCCACCAATCATAATAATAGGTGCGCGCACCATTAGCCTTGCAGACATAAGAATCGTTCTCTGTACATGCTCTACGTCATTGGTTACACGAGTGATAAGTGAGCCTGTAGAAATTCTCTCCACATCAAAGATTTTCAGTTCTTGGATCTGAGTATATAACCCATTACGCAAACTCTCTCCTATTCCTTGTGATCCTTTTGCAGAAAGAGAATGGCTCATAATCGTCATACCAAAACTCATAATCGTCATAATAAACATCCCGATGCAAAGCCACATAATCATTTGTGTATTGCTCTTAGCAATCCCCTTATCAATAACCAGCCCCATCATATAAGGAATCAAGAGCTCCGCCATCGTACTCATTATTTTAAATAAAATAGCGTATCCCATCATATTTCTAAACGGTTTAATATATCTATATAGTTTTCTCATTTTTTCCCTCTCGCTATCATTTATAACTATCTATAGGTCTGTTGACATCCCATATTCTAAAATGCACTCAAACGCCTTTTCCTCAAACGCTTCTCCTCTAATCATACTTAACAACGCTATTGCTCCATATTCCCCCATTTCTTCTAGTTGAATCTTTACCGAGGTAATAGTGGGATACATCACACAAAAAACATGAGAAGCTCCCAAGCAAATATGCTTAATTTTTTGTGGAATAACAAACTGTTTCTTTAATATCGCACTCTGTGTTAATAGACCTAGTCGTTGATTAGGTGTAATAACAATATCAAATTCTTCTTCTGCCATATAGCTTTCTACCTGCTCTATAATTTCTTGATTGGTTCCACTTCCCCCCTGACAGAATATCCTTTTAAAATCCGCCTCAGGAAATACCTGACCTACTGCCTGCTCAAATAAATTATACTTATAAGACATAGCTCTCCCATTAGAGATTACTGACATAAACCTAATTCTTTTTAATTTCTTTTCCTTACAGAACTGTGCGCACTGATTAATCACTTCTACAAAAGCCTTTTTCTTCTCCATATCTTTTCCCCAAACACCATTTTCATTAATGATAAGATAGGGAATATGATTCTCTTCTAACATTGTAAGTGTTGAATCATTCATATCATAAAACATAAAGAGGATACCATCTATTTTATTAGCGCGAAAATAACTCATATATTCTACATCCTTGTTATCACTATCATCATCATTTAGTAAAGTAACACTATACCCCATCGCATCTGCATAACGCTTAATCCCCTTTATTACCTGGTTAAATCCTACATTAATGCAGTTTCTTCCTGTTACTACGCCAATAGACATTGATTTATTCGTACGCATCGTTCGCGCCGAACTATTTGGGATATAGTCTAGATTTCTTGCTGTTTCAAGAACTAAATTACGGGTTTTATCACTTATTTTTTTTCCTTCTTTATTATTTATGACATAGGACACTGTTGCTTGAGATATCCCACAAGTCTTCGCAATATCCTTTGCTGTTATTATTTTCTTCTCGTTCATCATTCTCCTCCTCGAGTTAATCGTATAACCTATTAAAATTATAGCAATATTTCAAATAATAGTCTATAGGTGCTAAGGAATATACTAAGATGAAAACTGCTATTTCTACCTCTATTTTTTCAGTTATTCTCTTAAGTCTTTTATTAACCCTTCTAGGAACTATTATTTATTGCTGTCTTTCATATGGGTGTTGCAGGCGTGGCTTTAGCAACTTTTATTGCACAAGGTCTTTCTTCTGTTTTATCCCTTTTTTATCTTTCACGACGATTAAAAAAAATTCAAGTACAAGAATCCCCTTTATATTTTGACAAAACTATTTTAGCCTTGTTCTACTTATGCTAAATAACGGTATTTTACGCGGTGCAGGTTATATGAAAGGTTTTACGCTCTCTACCTTAACAGACCTTGTTGTACGTGTTTGTGCTTCTTATCTACTGGCTTACTTCATTGGTTATAATGCTATTTGGTACTCCATTCCCCTTGGATGGATAGCTGGTATGCTTATCGCTATGTATTTATACTTTAGAGGATCTTGGAAAAAACCTTTTATCACTTCATAATGTTATTCTTAAACTACCATCAGCTCCTTATTAAGATTACTTTTATTTCTTCTCTTTGTTTAATTTTGTTTAATTTTTTTGTCTTTCCAATCCTATCCTATGGTAATTCAGAGGTTCCCCTACCCACAAGTTCTAAATATCTCAATGACTATATAGGATTACTAATTTTATACGATATTTCTATGCCTCGTTAAAAGATACCCAATCTTTTTAATTATTAACT
>JAVVPO010000099.1:0-7508 GCA_036655715.1 Cellulosilyticaceae bacterium
CCTTAGTTTTGTTTCAAGACAGGAGGCTTACGAACTGTCTGTATTTTATTTACTGATTTATTATAGCTTATTCTTTCTACCTAATCAAGCTTGTTTAGGTAGGGGTATATCTTGTTCTCTTGCAATTTGTCTATGAAAATCGGCTGTATATCTATTTATTTTATATTGATACTCCTCTGGTAACATCCGCTCACTATAACTATACATTTTTTCATTTTCTTCTATACAATGTTTAGCTATCTTTTGATAACTCATTGCATTATTTATTAAGCCATAAATAGCCAGATACTTTCCCTGTCTATATAGTTTACATGCTTCATGCATCTTGTCTAAGTATCCATTAGCTTGCATATAACTTAACCTTAAATGATTTATCAAAGGCTCTACTTCTTCACCACTATACGCCCTTACCTCTTTAAAAAGTATCCCTTCTTGCTTAACTTGCTGATAATTTCTTACGTATTCATCAAAAAACTCTAAGCAAGGCTCTATCTGTTCTATACTTAGCACCTTCGTATAATGAGTATTTATTGCTATCTCTACTAACCTATCTATCATCTTTAAAACATGTTTATCTTCTTGTCTCATGACCTTTGTAGCTATCATATTATCCCCCTCTTATTTCCTTATAGTTCCCTTAGTAATTTCCTTGTACTCTATCTCTAAGTATGTCCAAAAACTCATTATTACTTTCACCTATAAAATTTATTTTTCTTTAATTATTTTTCTCTTTACATAAATAAACTACAATTTGTTAAATTTTAGAGAGATTTGTCGTATTGCCAAGTCCTGTTCTTTTCATGTATGATGGTAATGTTATTAATTATATATTCTGAGGAGGACTTTTAATGCTTATTAAAGGTAACTGTATTGTTGGCCAATCTGGTGGTCCAACTGTAGCGATTAATGCATCTTTAAGTGGGGTAATCAAAGGTGTTTTAGATTCTGGTGCATACGATAAATTATTTGGAATGGTAAATGGTATTGAGGGTTTACTTGAAGGTAAATACCTAAATCTATCTGAAATGTTTGATTCTAATGAAGCAATCGAGAAACTTTCTACAACCCCTGCCATGTTCCTTGGCTCTTGTCGTTTTAAATTACCACATCATGAGGCTTCTAAAGAAATCTATGAAAATCTATTTCAATTTTTTAAAGAAAATAATATAAAAACAATCTTCTACATCGGTGGAAATGACTCTATGGATACTGTAGTCAAGCTTTCTACTTATGCTAAAGAAAATAATTTTGATATTAATGTAATAGGTGTTCCTAAAACAATTGATAATGATTTACCAGTAACAGATCATACACCTGGATTCGGTAGCGCAGCTAAGTTCGTAGCAACTTCTCTTCTTGAAATTGCTCATGATACTTATATCTACAATATGCCATCTGTAACAATCGTTGAAATCATGGGACGTAACGCAGGTTGGCTTACAGCTGCAGCTGCACTTGCAAGAACTACTTATTCTCCATGTCCAGACCTAATCTATCTTCCAGAAGTACCATTTAGTATGCAGCAATTCGTAGAAGATATTAAGTCTGTTCAAAAAGAACGTAAAAATGTTATTGTTGCCGTATCTGAAGGTATCAAAGATAAAGATGGCAATTATATCTCTGCTACTTCCTCTACCATAGATGCTTTTGGGCACAAACAACTTTGCGGAGCAGGTAAAACACTTGAAAACTATCTTAAAGGTGCTCTAGGATGCAAAGTACGTTCAGTAGAACTTAATGTTATTCAAAGAGCAGCGGGTCACATCGCTTCCAAAACAGATATTGACGAAGCTATTTTAATTGGTAGGGAAGCTGTTAAAGTAGCACTTCTTGGTGAAACAGCTAAAATGATGTGTTACAAACGCACAAACACAAATCCTTATACAGTAGAAATCTTCTCCTATAACATAGAAGTGATAGCTAACAAGGAAAAGACTATTCCTCTTGAATGGATTAATTCAGCACATAATAATGTAACTGAAGAACTCATCACTTACATGAGACCGCTCATTGAAGGTGAAACTTTCCTTAGCTATTCAAACGGATTACCAAACTATTGTGATATCTCTCATTTATACAAGACAAATTACTTTAATAAATAATCATCTAGATATCTATCTTCAAAAGGCTCTCTTTATAGTAGACAGTTAGACTCATTCAACTGTTTCTATAAGGGGAGATTTTTGTTATGTACTATTTATTCCATTTCATTTCCCCCTTACAGCTTAGTCTTAGCCTTACTCTCACGCTTACCCCTAAATCTAATTTTCATTTTTTTTATTATTATCAGATATTATATATATGATATTTTAAACAATAAAGCTTATTATGAAATTAGACATTTAGATAATTATCTAATCATCTAACACCGTAACAGGATTTACCCTTTTGTTAGTTATTTGTTTCTCTTTAGTTTTATTAACTATATTGATGACATACTTATTTAAAAGGAATACTTGTTTAAAAGATATAGAGAGGAAGTGGTTATTTGAATAACGTTTTTAAGGCTCTATCTGATCCTACTAGAAGACAAATTATCGAGTTACTTAGATTACAAGACATGAGTGCTGGGGATATTGCTAGTCATTTCAATATGACTAAGCCTTCTATCAGCCATCATCTTAATATGCTAAAGCAAGCAGAGCTTGTCTTAGCAGAAAAGCAAGGACAAAATATCATTTATTCTATAAATGTGACAGCTTTTCAAGATGCAGTATCCTTTTTTTTCAACATTATTAATAAGGAGGGAAAAAACAATGAAAAAAATTAACCCTTGGATTTCATCAGCATTTGTATTAACTATTATCTCCATCGTTATCACTGTACTGTTTTACTCAAAACTACCTGCTGAAGTACCTACTCATTTTAATGTATCTGGCACTCCAGATGCGTGGTCTTCTAAGTCTTTTGTATTCTTTACAGCTATCTTACCTTTTTTAATAGGTGGGCTTACTCTTTTACTTCCAAAAATAGATCCTAAGCGTAGCTCTTTTATCAAGCATAGTAAAGCTTACAACATCTTTATGTTTGTCATTATGCTCTTTATGATAGGGCTCCACTGGTCAACTATGTTATTTGCACTTGGGTATAATGTGTCTATCAATAAAGTTGTCATGCTTTCTATTGGTATACTATTTATCATAATGGGAAATTATATGCCTCAGATTAGACCTAATTACACCTTCGGTATCAAAACACCCTGGGCACTCTATGACGAAAACAACTGGCGTTCTACACATCGCTTCGGCGGCTATATGTTTATCCTTATGGGGCTTACTGCATTTCTTTACTTCTTCATATCCACACAGTTCATGGCTATAGTTTTTTTCACTGTCGTTCTAGCTGGTACATTTGGCTCTTATCTCTATTCTTATCTGTATTTTAGGAAACATAATACACCTAAGTAATAGGCTCTAATCACGTATATTGATTCATAATTTATTATTTAAATTCATAGGAGGTTTTATCATGCAAGTTGTTAATATCGATTACATTCCAGGCAAAGAGTTTCAAATATTAGGATTAGTAAGAGGTTCCACCATTCAATCTAAGCATCTAGGCAACGATATCATGAGCGGACTTAAAACTCTAGTAGGCGGTGAACTCACAGCCTACAATGACATGCTAGAAGAAGCCCGCACTATAGCTACCTCCCGTATGACCGACCAAGCCAATGCTCTAGGTGCAGATGCTATCATTAACGTTCGCTTCACCACAAGCTCCATCATCTCCGGAGCATCCGAAATCCTAGCCTACGGCACTGCAGTTAAATTCGAACACACAGAAGACTCCATCCTCTTCTAAATCAAACTACTTCAACTGACTAGATCATATGGCCACAAGGCTTCTATCTAGTCAGTTTTTATTTTCTACCCTTTTCTATAGTGAAAATGATATTTTTTGCTTCTCCTTTTACCACATTAAGTTGACACCCAACTTTTTATCATTGTACAATAAACCAAGAACTTTTTTAAAACCTTGAAACTATTTCAAATTCAAGTACTATTATATATAACTAAGTTTCTTAATTTGTACTATCCATAATCCTAAGGAGGTTTTTTAATATGATTATTGTTATGAAGTATAATGCAACCAAAGATGACATTCAATCCGTCTCTTCCGAAATAGAAAAAGCTGGACTCTCTACCCATATTTCACAAGGTTCTCAAGTAACTATTATTGGTGTGGTTGGTGATAAATCTCGTCTTAGTAGTGACTGTCTCTGTGCTTTAAGCGGTGTAGAAAAAGTAGTCCCTGTTACAGAGTCTTATAAACTTGCTAACTTAAAATTCCACCCTAATCCATCTGAAATTAATCTTGGTAGCTGTAAAATCGGTGGTAAACAACTGATTGTTATGGCAGGTCCCTGTGCTATCGAATCACGTGAGCAGCTTTTAGAGTCTGCTGATGCTGTTAAAATTGGTGGGGCTACCGTCTTAAGAGGTGGGGCTTACAAACCACGTACTTCTCCTTATTCTTTCCAAGGACTTGAAGAAGAAGGCCTTAAATATATGCAAGAAGCCAAAGAAAAAACAGGTCTTTCTATTGTCTGTGAAGTAACTAGCATTAGCGCTGTAGAAGCAGCTTGCAAATATGTAGATATCTTACAAATCGGCGCACGTAATATGCAAAACTTTGAACTCCTCAAAGCTGTTGGCAAAACAAACTTACCCGTTCTTCTTAAACGTGGACTTTCTGCTACTATTGATGAATGGCTAAATGCTGCTGAATATATCATGAGTGAAGGTAATCAAAATGTTATCCTTTGCGAAAGAGGTATTAGAACCTTTGAGACAGCTACACGTAACACTTTAGATCTTAGTGCTATACCTGTTATTAAGTCTATGAGCCACCTACCTATTATAGTGGACCCAAGCCATGCCACTGGTAGACGTGACTGTATTGCCAGCCTTTCAAAAGCTGCTATCGCTGCTGGAGCTGATGGTCTTATGATAGAAGTACACCCAAATCCAAAACTTGCTCTTTCTGATGGACCCCAGTCCCTTAATCCCCTTGACTTCAAGGCCCTAATGGAAGACCTAAAACCTATCGCACTTGCTTGTAACCGCACAATTTAATGAACATTGGAATCATTGGTCTTGGCCTTATAGGGGGATCTATTGCCAAGACACTTAAGAAAGTTCATTCACAAAACAGTTATATCATTGGCTATGATACCAATCCTTTATTTTTAGATGCTGCTCTTGAAAGTGGCACTCTTGATAAAGCAGCTCTAGAGATTGGTGCAGATTTTGCCAAATGCAACGTTATCTTTATCTGTACTCCCATCTCTTATACCACTGAGCTTGTCAGAAAACTAGTTCCTCATGTTTCTGGAGATTGTATTATTACAGATATCTGTAGCACTAAATATAACTTAATCAAAGAAATAGAAGGTATTGCTGAAATAAGCAATAAAAATTTGTACTTTGTAGGCGGCCATCCTATGTGTGGTTCTGAGAAATCGGGTTATTTCGCTTCTACAGATTATCTTTTTGAAAATGCTTACTATATGTTAACACCTATGGCTGATACACCTAACTTTATTGTTTTTATCCTTCAAAAACTTATTGAAAGATTAGGTGCTATTCCACTTATTATCACTCCTTCCTACCATGACTTTGCTACAGCAACAGTCAGCCACTTACCTCATATTATTGCTAGTGGCCTAGTTCATTTGGTTAAGAATAATGACGGCAATAATCATTATCTTCATACACTTGCTGCTGGTGGATTCAAAGATATCACACGTATAGCCTCTTCAAACCCTAAAATTTGGCATGATATTTGTGTAAGTAATAAAGATGAAATTCAAAAAATATTCAAGCGATACATTGATATCTTAAATGACTTCTCTATCTACTTAGAAAGTAATGACGATGAAGCCATTTACAACTATTTTGATAGTGCACGTTCCTACCGGGATACCTTTAATGAAGGTATCAATAGTGAACTTGTCAAAAACTATACTATCTTTGTAGATGCCAAAGATGAGCCTGGTATCATTGCTTCAATTGCTACCTTATTAAGCTCTCATGGTATCAATATTAAAGATATTGGTATTATGAATCATCGTGAATTTGCTTGTGGTGTTCTTCGTATTGCTTTAGCCAACAAGTCTTGTATGATTGATGCTCATCAAATTTTATCTAAACATAACTATACTATTTACTATTAAAAAGGAGAAGGACTATGCTTATTCAAAAAGTTAATGGATTGCAAGGCATGCTTGCTATTCCTGGTGATAAGTCCATCTCCCATAGAAGCATTATGTTTGGTAGCCTTGCCTCTGGCAAGACTACCATCTTTAATTTTCTTATGGGTGATGATTGTTTATCTACCATCTCATGTTTTAGACAATTAGGTATAGAAATCACTGTATCTGATCACCAGATAAATGTTTATGGTAAAGGGCTTTACGGCCTTACCAAGCCTTCTGATATTTTGGATTGTGGCAATAGTGGTACGACCACTAGGCTTATTTCTGGTATTCTAGCAGGACAAAACTTTACATCTACACTTACTGGTGATGCTTCTATTCAAAAACGTCCTATGAATAGAATTATGAGTCCCCTTACCATGATGGCAGCTCATATAACAGGTAAAGATAATAATTTCTGCCCACTTACGATTTCTCCCTCATCGCTTAAGGGTATTACATATGAATCACCCGTAGCTAGTGCCCAGGTGAAGTCTGCGATCTTATTAGCTGGTCTTTATGCTGACTCACCTACTACAGTTTCTGAGCCTCATCTTTCCCGTGATCATACCGAAAGAATGCTCGCTTCTTTCGGTGCTCATTTAGAAAGAGATGGTACTACTATAACCATCTCTCCTAATCCCGATTTAAAAGGTCAGGAGATCATTGTTCCTGGTGATATCTCTTCTGCTGCTTTCTTTATGGTAGCGGGACTTATTACACCCAATTCATGCCTTACACTTACCAATGTAGGTATCAATCCCTCTCGCCGTGGCATCTTGGATGTACTTCTCGCTATGGGAGGCAACATTGAAGTCATAAATGAAAGAGAAGTTTGCGGTGAACCTGTATGTGACCTTATTGTCCGTTCATCCGTTCTCCACGGCGTAACAGTTGAAGGGGCTATTATTCCAACACTTATTGATGAAGTGCCTATTTTAGCCGTATGCGCTTGCTTTGCTACAGGTATTACTACCATCAAGGATGCTAGTGAACTCAAAGTCAAAGAAACTAACCGCATTGATGCAGTCACTACTGAACTTCGTAAGATGGGTGCTCATATCACACCTACTGATGATGGCCTCATCATCGAAGGTGGACATCTGCTTTATGGTTCTACTCTAGAGACTTACCATGACCATCGTATGGCTATGTCTTTAAGCATAGCAGCCATCAATGCCCATTCTCCAACAACGATTGTAGGCAGCGAGTGTATAAGTATTTCTTATCCTACTTTCTATGAGGATTTAGCTGCTATTAGTCGTTAAGCTGGGTATCCTACACTTTAAAGATGAGATAGATACAAGTC
>JAVVPO010000100.1:0-4790 GCA_036655715.1 Cellulosilyticaceae bacterium
CTCTTACCCTTATCATAAATCTCCCCAAGTGCCCTTGGTGGATTATTATTCTTCGAGAAGAATATAAGTAGTATCATTGTTAAAATATAAGGCAATGTCATAATCAAATCTGAAAAACTACTTGGTAATTCTAGCAGACTGCTTACCATATATCCACCAGATCTTGCAAAGCCAAATAAAAGACAGGCAACAAGAGTAGGTACAATTTTCCAGTTACCAAAGATAAGTGCTGCTATCGCTAAGTAACCATACCCTACATAGATACTTGTTGAGAAGTTAGCTGAGATAGAATAGGCAAAGCAAATCCCACCAAGTCCTGCTAATGCACCTGAAATCATAATGGCGCTAAAACGTATTTTTGCAACTTCAATGCCACCTGCATCTACAGCATGTGGATTATCTCCGCAGGCACGTAATCTCATACCATATCTTGTTTGATAAAGTACATACCAAGCAATAATAGCAATCACGATGATAATGCCTTGGAACGGATAAATATCCTTAAAGAAACCACCTATGACCGGAATTTCTGAAAGCACTGGTATAGAAAAACGTTCTAATACCCCTAATACAAACTTAGAAGAAGGCTTCCCAAATATTAATGTATTAAGCTGACTTGTCAAAAAACCTGTTAGTGCAACAGCTAATATATTCATAACGACACCACTAATAACTTGGTTCGCTTTAAACTTAATACATACAAGCCCATGTAACATGGCATAAACCATACTGCCTAACATGGCAAAGAAAATAGCAACATAGAAGGATATAGAGGACTGAGCAGGGAATAAATTCTGAGTTAAAACAACAGCTAAAGCTCCTGTAAAAGCTCCCATCCCCATAAGCCCTTCAAGGGCAAGGTTAGTCACCCCACTACGTTCGCAGTAGATACCTCCAATAGCAATAATAAATAATGGTAAAGCGAATGCTAACCCATCAATGATGACTGTTTCCATTATGCCTCCTCCTTCTTATGCTCTAGCAAACTTTCTTCTTCTACTTCATCTTTCATACGTTTGATACGATACTTGATATACTCACCACATGCACTCACTAGCAAGATAAGTCCTGTGATAACAGCGGCTATCTCTTGTGGCACGCCTGCTGCCGAACTCATATAAGTACTTCCTTTACTAATAATAGTAATAAGGAAGGCCGAGAACATACTTCCAATAGGATTGGCATTACCAAGTAACGATACAGCAATGGCATCATACCCTACTGATGAAAGAACTTTAGGCTGGATAGATGTATTATACCCTAGGTAGAAAGTGACACCCGCAAGCCCCGCAAGTGCTCCTGAAATAAGCATTGCAATAATGATTGTACGTCCTACATGAATCCCTGCATATTTTGCAGCTTTCGCATTTGAACCTACTGTCTTCATCTCATAACCAAGTTTTGTTTTGTCTAATATAAACTTAATACCAAATGTAGCTATAATAGCCAAGATAATACCTAATGGCACTTCCATCTTCATGCCTAAAAATTCTACATTCCTTAAAGTAAGTGAAGCCGCCTCTCCGATTTTTCTAGACTGACGTGAAACAGCATCTACATAAAACATATTAATAAAGAAACTAATGATATACTGAAGGATATAATTAACCATAATACATGATACAACTTCATTAATATTAAAACGATATTTTAAGTAACCGATAAGACCACCTACCGCTGCCCCGCATAGCATTCCAATTAAAAGCACCATAGGCTTTGCCATATAACTATTCATATCACTATAACCAACAACAATCGTTGCAATAAAACCGGCTAAAAGCATTTGACTAGAAACGCCTATATTAAAGAGTCCTGCTTTAAAAGCTACAGCTACTGCTAATGCTGCAAAAATCATTGGCGTTAATGCATTAAGAAAACTCATAAAATCAGTTAGCATGCCCTTATGCGTCGCATAAGAACCTTTTGGCAATATGCCTGACCCTTGTAAAAGGTTATGGTATGCGCCTAATGGATTTTCACCTACTAGCATAATAACTACAGCACCTACGATTAAACTCATTAAGATTGCAAATATAGGAATGATTGCACTTTGACGCTTTTCATTTCCTAAAAACTTTGATAGTTGTTGTTTGATGTTCGTTTTCATTTAAGCCTTTACCCCCATCATGTATTCTCCTACTTGTTTTGTTGTTAGTGATTTGGCATCTGCAATCTGTTTGATCTCTCCATTGTAGATAACACCTATTGTATCTGCACAATTCATCACCTCTTCTAGTTCAAGGGATATAAGGAGAATCGCCTTACCTTTATCACGCTGCGCGATAATCTGCTCATGAACTTTCTCAATTGCACCAATATCTAGCCCACGAGTTGGCTGAACAAAAATAATAAGTGGTGCATCTAGCTCTATTTCACGTGCGATAATAACCTTTTGCTGATTTCCCCCACTCATACTACGCACTTGTGTTTTCACACCTTGTCCACTTCTGATATCATATTTTTCTATCATTTGATTCCCATATGTATCAAACTTTTCTCTTTTTAAAATGCCTTTTTCACAAAACTCCGGCTTAAAGTAATCTTTAAGTACAGCATTTTCTGCTACTGTGAAATCAAGTACGAGCCCATACGCTTGTCTATCTTCTGGAATATAAGCTATACCCACTTCTGTACGCTTACGTATACTCTTATGCGTGATCTCTTCCTCATTTAAAAGTATTCTTCCATCCGCTACTGGCATCAGCCCTGCAATGGCATCTGAAATCTCCACCTGTCCATTACCTGAAACTCCAGCAATAGCAAAAACTTCTCCGCTACGTATAGAAAAAGAAACATTCTTTACAACTTCAAAGTTATTTTTATCTTTGACCGTTAAGTTCTCTACCTTTAGCACTTCTTTTCCGTAGTTAGGCATTTTTTTCTCTAATTCAAAGCTTACTTCACGCCCTACCATGAGCCTTGCCATTTCTTTTGTAGAGGTTGTTTCTACCTCACACATCTCTACAAGTTTTCCTCTACACAATACCGCGCAGCGGTCAGCAATTTTTTTAATCTCTTCTAACTTATGAGTAATTAGAATAATTGTTTTTCCATTGTCTCTTAAATTCTCAATAATCTTAAGTAAGAACTCTATTTCTTGAGGTGTAAGTACAGCTGTTGGCTCATCAAAAATAAGGATTTCTGCATCTCTATAGAGCATTTTAAGAATCTCTACACGCTGTTGAACAGATACAGTAATATCTTTAATTAAATCTGTAGGATTAACCTCTAGGCCATATTGCTTAGAAAGCTTAGCTACCTTATCATTCGCTTCTTTTAAATCTACATATGGTAAGAAGCCCCATCTTTTTTTCTGTGGTTCAATACCTAATATAATATTTTGTGTGATAGTATAATCCTCCACTAACTTAAAGTGTTGGTGTACCATTCCTATATTTAATTTTGTGGCTTCATTAGGTGAAGTGATCTCTACCTTTTTCCCTCGTACGATGATTTCACCCTCATCAGGTTCATACATCCCAAAAAGCATACTCATAAGTGTAGATTTTCCAGCCCCATTTTCACCAAGTATAGCAAGAATCTCACCTTTTTTTATATTTAATGTTACATCGTCATTTGCTACAATACCTGGGAATCTCTTTGTAACATTTTTCATCTCTACAATGTATTCACACATCACTTATTCTCCTTTATATGTCTAAACTACTTTGTGCCTTAAACAAAAAAACGAGGGCCATCTCAATAAAACTTTAAGATAGCTCTCTCATTATCTATTCATTTATCTTACTTATTGTAACTTGGAAGCCCTGGGAAACTTTCTGGTACTATACCATTAAAGTTTGATGCTGGAACAATTTGTCCTTCTTTTACAAGTGCATAAGTCTCTTCCATTTTTGTTAATGTATCTTGTGAAAGCTGATGACGCCCTTCTTCTTTTACATAACCTGTTGAATCTGTATCTGCTTGGCGTAATTCATTTGCCCCTTGGAAAGTACCATCTTGAATAGACTCAAGTACTCTGTCTACGTTTGCATTCATTACTTTTAAAGCAGATGTTAAGATAATGTTTGCATCGCCATTTTGTCCATCATTAAATTGGTCAACATCACATCCGATTACTTTTACATTCCCTGCTTCTTTAGCTGCTGTGAATACTCCGTTACCAGCACCACCTGCCGCTACGAACATAATATCAACGCCTTCTTTAATTAAGGTAGAACCAATTACTTTACCTGTAGATTCATCAGCGAAGTCACCTACATAGTTTCCTCCAACATTTGCACCTGTTACATCCGTTCCTGCATAAGAAGGAAGTTCTACTAATTCCACAGTCTTACCAAATACTTCATTTACGTAGTTTACACCACTTTCAAATCCGTATTGATAGTTAACATTTGATGGGAAAGCAATCCCGTTTACAACAGCTACTTTATTTGTTTGTGTCTCAAGTGCTGCGGCAACCCCTGCAAAGAATCCACCTTCTTGCTCTGCAAATAGCATAGAGTATACATTTTCAAATACTGTTTGGTCATCTACTGGAGCTGGCTCTGAATCTACAAGGATAAATTTCTTGTCTGGATTTTCTACTGCAACTGTAGATATCCCTGCAAACTGGAATCCTGGTGTTACGATAACATCATAATCTGCTACTACATCACTTACTGCTTGCACAGCTGCTGATGTATCACCTGTTGGTTCTTGAATAGCTTTTACTGTACTTCCTGGATTCTTTTCGATAAATTCTAAGATACCATTATAGTTATTTTCATTAAAGTTACCATCATCTACACCTGTAATACTTGTTACGATAGCAATTTTAAGTCCATCTT
>JAVVPO010000100.1:4890-7333 GCA_036655715.1 Cellulosilyticaceae bacterium
TCTTGTTTTGGTGCTTCTGATTCACTTGTACTTGCTCCGCTACAGCCTGTTAAACTTGTCATCGCTAAGATTCCTGCAACTACTAACCCTACTAATTTCTTTTTCATTATCTATTCTCCTCTAATTATCTATTCGCTCATTATTTTATATATCTTCTAAGTTGGCTTACTGATGACTTTCTCCTGTTAAATAACGGTAGAATGCATCATTACACCACATCTTCACTTGTTCTACTTCTACTGATTTATCGATAGCTTTTAATCCCTCAAGCACTGCTTCTTTATCTTTTGGTAAGCAGAAAGGATTTAATGAATACTCACCATCTGTAATGATGTTATTATAAATCAGGTTATATCCTTCACCCATATCCACACTTGAAACATACAGTGGTTGCCACCAAGAAGCAAATAATAGTCCTTCTCCTAGATTATCATCATTTTTCTTTGCATAGGCTTCAACAAGTTCATTGAATCTTACTTTATCTTCTTCATTCTCAAATTCAAATACTAAATCATATTCTAAAGAATTCGCTAGCATAAGCTCTTCACTGATTACTTCAACGCGGTAATCAGGTGTCGCTGGTGGTACATCTCCCCACTCTGGTAAGTACTGGAATACAGATGTTTTAGGTTCTAATTGCACCTTTGCTACAATACCTTCACTATTAAGTAACCCTATAAGTTGCGTTGCATGAGTTGTTGTGCTATGACCATAGCGAAGTGTTAATTCTGGAATGAAGTTTGCACTATAACTACTATTTAAAAGGTTATATCCAGTTGTCACACCACTTGATACAGCTTTTCCCCCTATTGCTTGAAGCTTTTCATTTTCAAAAATCACAGCTTCTTCACGTGCTTTAATTAATTGGCCATAGATATCTGCTTCATTTGTATAGCCGATAAAATTACGTGTCTTACCATTCGCATCAGCTACTGCCATTAACAAATTAATTGCTTGGTCTTTGCTGATTACACCACTTACGCTGATGTTAGTTAAATCTTCTTCCTTTATAAGTCCTGTATCTATCGCACAGGCCATATAAGGTTTATAGGTGTCATTAATCTTTTTAACAGATTCTTTATCTGCTATTTTTTCTTTATTATATGTAAGAGCTAACTCCTCAAAATTTGAACCCACCACTGCAAGCTTCACAGCTTCTGCAAATTGAACTGTACCTTCTTTAGCTAAGTTATCAAATGCACTATCCGAAACTTTACTTAGAGCCTTGCCAAAGAAATCCCATGAGATAACATCTGGTACATTAGTTATTCCAAAATAAACCTCTAAGTATCTTGCATTGCTTTGTACTATCGCTTTTTCTACTGCTGAGATAGCTGAAGTACTTTGCACTATCTCCATTGGTTTTGCAAAAACTTCTGTATAGCTACAGGCTTGAACCCCTATAAAAGCTGATAATAAAAATGCTGCATATCTGTGTGTAAGTTTAAATTTTTTAGACATATTCTCTCAATTCCTTTTGATTATATTTTATAGTCATGATTTACTTTATCTTGTTTAATTGTTTCTTACTTAGCCTATTTTATAGTCTTTTAGGATATTGTCAATTTGCTAGATGAAAATCCAATATTTCAGAATGAATGTTTTGCACATATTTTTATTTTTATTATTTTTTATTTTCTGATTTTCTAGATGTTAAAATGATTATTTAATAAGTTGTAAGAGTATTTCTGAGTTGAATTTAGTTGTGAGAGTGATGCTATATAGCAATAGTATACAATCCGAATATTTTTTTATCTTATTTGTATATAATTCGGCTTTGTGATGTATAGTGTGTTTTGAGAGTATATAGATAAACGTGTGAACAGAATATATTTATTTAAATATTTAAAATAATATGTTAGACTTAGAGGTATAAGAAGTAGGTATTGGGGTAGTTTAGGGGAGGAGATTTAATGAAAAAGTTTATTAAGGTGAGCTTAATAGTGATATCATTTTTATGTATCTTTATAAGTTGTATAAAAAATACCATTACCTCAGAATCAACGACAGAAATATTTAAACAGATAATATTAGATGATGTATATAAAGAGGCTTACTTAAATTGCATTTTTTATATAGAAAATAGTAGTAATTCTAATAGGGATATTGATACTTCAATCATTTCAGTAGAGTTGCTTAATGAAAACCAAAAAGAACTTGTACACATTATGAACATTGAAGAGGAAAGTTACTTTAAAGATGGGGATTCAAAGTCCTGGTTATTTACAATTGGCGATACTACAGATCATAACTTTATTCTATTGGTTTGCGATAGTGAATCTAACAAGGTTATCGGTTCTATTCCAACTAAATAAAAGTATCTTGATGACATTTTGTTCGATTTTTTTATTTTGTGTTGTTTTTTTAAGGGTGAATTGGAGTCGTCCGCAAGTGAGTATAGTGTATCTAAATGTTTACTTGGTCTATATTCTTAGAATCAAAT
>JAVVPO010000101.1:0-6736 GCA_036655715.1 Cellulosilyticaceae bacterium
AAGTCGTACGAAAGCTTAAAAATTTGGGGATTGGAGTTTACTTCGAGAAGGAAAATATTAATACCCTTTCTGGTGAAAGTGAATTACTTTTATCCATTCTAAGTTCTATTGCACAAGAAGAAATGATTTCGCTTTCTCAAAATATTAGATGGGCCAATCAAAGGAGGTATAGCAGAGGGGAATTTCAAGTTTCACCAAGTAAACTCACAGGATATGATGTTGACCCGGTAACCAAGGGATTAGTAGTAAATAAAGAGGAAGCCCAATTGATAAAACGTATTTTTAAAGAATATATTGGCGGAAAAGGAGCAGCCAAAATTGCTCGACTGTTAAACGAAGAAGGTATTCCAACTATTACAGGAAAGGTGTGGAGAGGGTCTTCTGTAAGGCGAATGCTAAAGAATGAAAAATATTGTGGCGATGTACTGATGCAGAAAACCATAACTTCAAATGATATTACATTTAAACGCAAATTGAACAGAGGAGAGCAGCCACAATACTATATTAAAGATAATCACGAACCAATTGTATCAAGAGAGGAGTTTGAATTAGTACAGAGATTAACAGAGGAAAGAGGTCTTGCCAAAGGATTAACTGAAGATGTCAAAAAGAAAACTAGCAATAGATATGTACTAAGTGGAAAGATCGTATGCGGAAAGTGTAATATGACTTATAAGCGGACGACGCAAAATTCAGGTAAAATGTGTGCGAGGGTTGCCTGGTTTTGTTCAAGCGCTCAGGATAGTATCCGAAGAGCATGTTCAAATGGCGCAATACATGATGACACTTTACAGTTAATTAGCATCAATGTGCTCAAGAAGCTTTACGAGAACATAGATACACTACTAGTACCATTTGTAGAAATATTGAGAGAAGTAAATGATATAAGCAATGACCAAGATATTATAGAATGTGACCAGCAGATTCGAGCTTTGCTCAGGCAGATGAGTGCATTGACTGATCTTGCGAGTAAGGGCAGTTTAACGCCGGTGCTGTATAACAGGCAGATGACAGAAGTGGGTCAAAAAATTAAAGAATCGAAGAGAAAAAGAGAAAATATAACGCGCAAACATTATGCTAATATTACAGTCTTAAAAGACACGGTGAAAATAATAGATTGCCTAAAAAGTACAGAAGGCAATATAGATAGTTTGGAGAAGGAATTGGTGGATAATATTTTTGATAAAATTATAGTGAAGTCAAGACAACAGGTTGTTTTTAGACTACTAAATGGCATTGAACTTTCGGAAAGAATAGGAGGTTGATTATGAAAGGAAAGATTCCTTATGGGTATAAATTAGATTCAGAAGGACGGCCCATTTTGGATCCTGAGAAGGCTCCGTATGTGGCTATGATATTCGAAAAATATCTAAACGGTATTTCACAGATGGATATTATGAAATGGCTTAACGAAGTCGGTGCGCACTCACCAACTGCTAATAATGAATGGAAGCATAACACTATTGGGTATTTGATTTCTAATAGTAAATATACGGGTGTCGGGGGATTCCCACTCATAATTACTAAAGAGATGCTAATACAGGTAGAAGAAATAAGAAGAAAGAGTCATAAAAGATATGATAATAATTATTACACTAACAGCAACGGGAGGAATAAAAAATTTTGTTTCACAGCAAAACTTGTTTGTGCTAAATGTAACCGGCAATTTACAAGTCACAGGGTAGGTAATGGTAAGACGATAAATAAGATTCATGTCTGGAGATGCGGCAATTATATTGTAAACAATATGGTGCAATGTGAAGTAGCAGTGGCTAACAATGATTTAGAAGAGCTATTTACGGAGATATTTAAAAAGTTCTTTCAAAATTATGAGGCGCTAGAAAGGGCACAAATGGGTAAATGCAAAAATAGCGTAGAAAGTAATGAAGATGTTGTAAAAATAGATTTAGAAATTAAGGATCACCTTAAAACTAAAAATCGAAGCGCAGACAGGATAGTAGAACTGTTACAACAACGTACCAATGAATTATGGAAGACGATTACATTGGATGACTTCAAAGAAACAACAAAAGAATTAAGAAAAATAATCAAATCGCTAGATAGGGCACCAGATTATTTTGACGCCGAATTATTTAATAGAACTATAAAACAAGTCACTTTATACCCATCAGGTAAAGTGACTTTTATTTTTTTGAACGGCATCACTATTCACAGTATTTATAAGGAATATAGTAAACGAAAGCGAGGGAAACAATATGGCTAAAAGTGTAGCGGTAATACCCGCTAAACCGACGTTTGAAATAAGAGGGTTACAACAAACGGTTAAGCTAAGGGTGTGCGCTTACTGTAGAGTAAGTACGGATAGTGAGGAGCAGTTGACAAGTTACCAAGCACAAATGCAGCATTACTTGGAATATATTTCACAAAATCCTAGTTGGGAATTTTCAGGTATTTATGCTGATGAAGGGATAAGCGGGACGAGTACCAAGAATAGAACGCAGTTTAATAAGTTAATCAAAGATTGTAAGGGTCGGAAGGTAGATTTGGTGCTTACAAAGTCTATTTCAAGATTTGCGAGGAACACCTTAGATTGCCTAAAATATATACGATTGCTAAAAGAATATGGGGTAGCAGTGTTTTTTGAGAAGGAGAATGTAAATACACTGGATTCAAAAGGTGAGTTCCTACTTACACTGCTGTCAAGCCTTGCACAAGAAGAAAGTCGGTCCGTCTCAACAAATACGAAATGGGGAATAGCCCATAAATTTCAGCAGGGAGAAGTGATGATAAACCACACACAATTTCTAGGATATACCAAAGATGATAAAGGAAACCTGGTAGTTGTTCCAAGTGAAGGCATAATAGTAAAGCGGATTTATAAGGATTATTTAGAGGGAAAGAGTGCAAAACAGATAGCAAGAGAACTGACTGGGGACAAAATCAAGGCACCTGCAGGAGGGAGTAAATGGTTCGATTCAACAATACTCAGTATTCTTAAGAACGAGAAGTACTACGGAGATGCTATTTTACAAAAAGGCTATACGGAAGATTTTTTGACCAAAAAGCGTGTAAAAAATATGGGGCAGCTACCGCAATACTATATTGAGGAGAACCATGAAGGAATTATTAGCAAAGAAGTCTTTATGAAGGTGCAAGAGGAAATACTGAGGAGGAATAACCTGCCCGGTGCATCTAAAGGCGGAACGATGACTTACCAGTCCAAATTTGCATTATCTCACAGAATAGTATGTAGCCATTGTGGCACTACGTTTAGGCGATGTGGATGGGTTCTGAAAGGTGAAAACGTAAAAGTATGGCGATGCGGAAAACGGCTAGCCACAGCAGGGAAAGAATGTAGAGCAGAGGCGATAAGGGAGGATGCACTGCAACAAGCTTTTATAGATGCAATGAATGAACTTATTCAAAACCACCAAACATTCATTGAACCGCTATTAGAAAATATTGAAAAGGTTTTGTCACAAGAAAAACAGGGTTGCTCTATGATAGAGGCACGCATTGAAGAACTATCGAAGATACTGACAAGGATGGTAGAAAATCAATCGAGAAGAAGTAGAGCAACAAATATTTCGGAAGAAGAGTATGTGAGTATTTCAAATGAATACACAGGCCTTGTTAAACAGCAGGAGGAAAACAAAGCGAAAGAAAAGGCATGTGTGATGCGTAAACTGCAGATCAAAGAGTTCTTAGAGATATTAACGAGTAAAGGTGAAGTGGTAACAGAGTACGAAGATAAGCTACTGCGACAGCTAGTGGAACGGGTACATGCTCTGGAGAATAAGAAGGTAAGATTTGAATTTAAGTGTGGAATACAGATAACGAAAAATCTTTAATTTTAGGGGGCATCACTTCTTGGTACACGAGAATTGGTGCCCTTTTTATATTTGGCACAAGTTGTGGTATACTAAGGCTACTATAAATTGTACATAAGAGGATGAACGGTTATGGAAAGATTACGAGGTGTAGTAGAACGAATCACCTATGCTAATGAAGAAACAGGATATAGTGTTATTAAAATAAAGTGTAAAGGCTATATGGATCTTGTAACTGTAGTTGGAAGTATGGCAACAGTTAATGTAGGGTCGGTTATTAATATAAAAGGATTTTGGTCTAGTAATCCCAAATACGGAAAACAGTTTGATGTGAAAGAATGGGAGGAAGCACTTCCAGCGAGTATTTATGGTATTGAGAAGTATTTAGGAAGTGGGCTAATCAAAGGTATTGGGCCTGTATATGCTAAGAAGATTGTACAGCTCTTTGAAGAAAAGACACTTGATATTATCGAAGAAGAGCCAGATCGTATTATTGAAGTACCTGGCATAGGTAAAAAAAGAGTAGAGATGATTAAAAAGGCATGGCAGGATCAAAAGGAAATCAAGAATATTATGATCTTCTTACAGTCAAATGGTGTATCCACCTCCTTTGGAAGTAGGATTTATAAATTCTACGGTGACAAGAGCATAGAAGTAATACAAGAGAATCCTTATAAGCTAGCAGATGATATCTATGGTATTGGGTTCAAAACAGCAGATGACGTTGCAGCTAAATTAGGGATTGAAAAGGACTCCTTCAAAAGATGTAGAGCTGGATTATTCTATACACTAAGTCAGTTATCAGAAGAAGGACATTGTTATGCAACTTATGAGCAGCTTGTTACTAAGTGCGTTGAAATCTTAGAAGTAGAAGAAGCGAAGGTTGTTATGAGTATTGAACACTTGGTTATTGATAAGGAACTTATTAAAGAAGAACCAGATGTTGTTTATTTACCACCGTTCTATTTTAGTGAAGCAGGTGTGGCTAAACGCCTTAAACAGATTATGTTTGGTGGATGTGAGAAAAAGGTAGCTGATAGTGAAAAAGTCATTTCACTAGTAGAAAGTAAAGAAAACATTACCTATGATGATATTCAACGTAATGCGATTAGGCAAGCTTCAAAATCTAAAGTGATGGTGCTAACAGGTGGTCCTGGTACAGGAAAAACAACAACTACCCACGGTATTATTACATTGTTCAAAGAATCAGGAATGGATGTTATTCTGGCGGCACCTACAGGTAGAGCTGCTAAAAGGATGAGTGAAGCAACAGGGATGGAAGCTAAAACAATCCATAGACTGTTAGAATGTAAGCCGCCACAAGGCTATCAAAAAAATGAAGAGAATCCTATAGAAGGAGATGTGCTTATTATAGATGAGGCATCAATGATTGACATTATCTTGATGTACAATCTCTTAAAAGCTATTCCAGATCATATGATACTGGTTATTGTAGGAGATATTGATCAGTTACCTGCTGTTGGTGCAGGTAATGTACTTAGAGATATTATCGCATCAGGAATGATACCTACAATCAAGTTAGAACGTATTTTCAGACAAGCCATGGGAAGCAGAATTATAACGAATGCCCATAAAATTAATAAGGGTGAAAATCCTGACCTTAGAGGCGGGAAAGACAGTAATTTCTTTTTCATGGAGCAGGAAGATAATGAAGGTGTGATTAATACAATAGTGAATTTATGCACAAAGCGATTACCAACCTATTATAAAGTCAATCCTTTAAGAGACATTCAAGTACTCACACCTATGCAACGTACAGAAACTGGAGCAGCTAACCTTAATACCATTCTTCAAACAGCTTTGAATAAAAACACACTGTGTCTTAAAAGAGGTGCTACAGAATATAGATTGCATGATAAAGTTATGCAAATCAGGAATAATTACGATAAGGAAGTATTCAATGGAGATGTAGGACTTATCTCAGCTGTAGATATAGAAGAAAGGACACTAAAGGTTATGTTTGATGATAGAGAAATTGAATATGAAGCTCTAGATTTAGATGAGTTGGTACTTGCCTATGCTACGACAATTCATAAAGCACAAGGTAGTGAGTACCCTATAGTTATTATGCCTATTAGTTTTAGTCACTATGTGATGCTTCAAAGGAACTTGATTTATACAGGAATAACAAGAGCTAAAAAGATTGTTGTATTAGTGGGAAATAGGAATGCGGTCTATGTATCGGTTAAAAATAATAATGTGAAGGATAGAAATACTAGACTTTCAGAAAGAATACAGAAAATGATAAGTGAGCTGTAGTGTAGTTATTCAGTATTCTTTAAGTATAATGAACATATGATTTATGTATTCGTCGAGAATAATGGCATTAAGAGTGAAAATAATAAATCAGTTAAAGATTATAAAAATAAGTATTTCATATATAGAGGTGAGTTGTAGTGAAGAAAAAGAAACGTAAAAAGAAGAAGCTACCAGTAGAAGAATTAAATTATAATGAGAGAGATGAGTATTTTTACTTTATTGCAGGATACACATCCGGTGGAGCAGCTTATGGAATTACTTGGGAACAGGCTAGAGAAGAAGGGTTGATAGAGGAAGAAGAGTTTGATGATGAGAATGATTGGGAGTTACCCTTTTAACACAAATTCATCTATAGCTATTGGTAAAAGAAGTGCATTAACATAATTTTAGGATGTAACCATACAATATAAATAGTCTAAAATAAAACTAAGGTCTCTTCAGTAGTAATGAAGAGGCTTTTTTCTGAGAGCGTATTATCGACTAGAGTTTCTTCCTATTATATAGCAGATGTTTTAGCCACATTTACTCCTATAAATTTTGCACCCCCGGGGGTAAAATGGTACATAATATCGCGTAAAAGTGTAAACACTATTAAGTTTGACGTGCTAAGGCAAGATGAAAGCCGCTCGATCTCAGAGAATACGACATGGGGTGTTAGAAGAAGA
>JAVVPO010000102.1:0-6698 GCA_036655715.1 Cellulosilyticaceae bacterium
AAAAAACTCGAGAATGTGTCAAAAATATTTTGACATCAGCATATATATATAGTATACTAACAAAAAATACGTTAATCAAAACCGTAGATGGGGAGATAAAACCGTATAGCGCACTTACAGAGAGTTAGGGATGCTGAGAACCTAATGGCAAGCGGATCGGACAAATGGACCCCTGAGGGCGAAATGAAAAGGTTAATCCTTAGTATCTTTCGACGCAAGACCTGCGTTATCATAGGTCGAGAATGTGTTGGCATTCTATTGGAGGTGGGCATAAGCTATAGGCTATGTCAAACAAGGTGGTACCGCAGATTATACATCTGTCCTTGAGTTATATCAAGGATGGGTGTTTTTTTAGTTTCAGGGACTTTCCTCCATGCCAACTCTTAAATCAAAAAGGAGTTGATCAGTATGTTATGAACGCTATTTAGCCCTAAAAGAGTAAAGAAGGTAAAGGAAATAAAGTATTTTAAAGCTAAATAATTTATAAAATGGAGGAAGTAATCATGAAAAAAATAATAACACTATGTATGGTAATGCTAGCAGGAATTTTCGCTTTAACAGGTTGTAGCAAAGAAGAGGTCACCACAGTTGGCATTGTACAGATTGTAGAACACCCAAGCTTAGATACAATTAGAGAAAGTTTTATCGCAGAGTTAGAGCGTCAGGGATATAGTGATGGTGAAAATATCAAGATAGATTATCAAAATGCTCAGAATGACCAATCTAACTTAAATGCTATTTGCAAGAAGTTTGTAGGAGACCAAGTAGACCTGATTGTAGCCATTGCTACACCATCTGCACAAGCAGCGGCAGCAGCAACCACAGATATTCCTATTATCTTTTCAGCCGTTACAGATCCAGTAGCAGCTGGGTTGGTAACAGATAGGAATAAACCATCAACTAATATTACAGGGACTTCCGATGCGATTCCGGTAGATCAAGTTTTTGAACTTGCAAAGAGTCTTACGCCAGATGTGAAGAAGTTTGGATTCCTTTATACTGCTAGTGAAGTTAACTCTAAAGCTGTTGTAGAAGAGGCAAAAAAAGTAGCTAGTGACTATGGCTACACTTATGAAGAAATGACTATTATTAATACTTCAGAGCTTAGCCAAGCAGCTAGTTCATTAGCTAGTAAAGTAGATGCTATCTATACACCTATTGATAATAGTATTGCATCTGCTATGCCTGTGTTAGCAGAGATAGGAAGAGAAACTGGGATTCCGGTGTATGTAGGAGCAGATTCCATGGTAATGGACGGGGGCTATGCAACAATCGGGATTAACTATCAGGATTTAGGGGCTCAAACAGCTCAGATGGCAGCAGAAGTACTACAAGGAACAGCGATTGTAGATATTCCAGTAGCGACATTAGATGATTTCCAAAAAGTAATTAATAAAACAACAGCAGAGAGTATCGGGGCGCCAAGTGAAGCGCCAAATGCTATTAGTGTAGAATAGAGAAGGCAGGGATAAAAAATGAGTACATTAGCAATCACTTCAGCTATAGAGTTAGGCCTATTTTATGGCATCATGACATTAGGAATATTTATTTCCTACCGTATATTAGATATACCCGATTTAACAGTAGATGGAAGCTTTACCTTGGGCGCGGGTGTATCCGCTATGCTAAGTTTAGCTGGCTACCCAGCACTTGGGATTTTATTTGGTTTTCTAGCTGGCGGATTAGCTGGTGTTGTAACAGCTATATTGCAGACTAAATTAAAAGTGCAGCCTATTTTGGCAGGTATTCTAACGATGACAGGATTATATTCTATAAATATTATGGTGATGGGTGGGAAACCTAATTTGCCATTAACGAAGTCAGGCGTTATTTTTAGTAGGATTGAAGAAGTATTGCAATTTTCTTTGGCGCCTATGGTAGTAGGCATAATATTTGTAATGATAGTTGTTATTTTAGTAGTAGCGTTTTTGTACACGAGATTAGGGCTTGCTATTCGCGCGACGGGAGATAATCCTGAAATGGTGAGTGCTTCTTCTATCAATGTCAATATGACTAAAGTCATAGGGCTTGCCTTAGCTAATGCATTAGTCGGATTATCAGGTGCTTTACTTGCTCAGTACCAGTGTTTTGCTGATGTAAGTATGGGGGTTGGAATGGTTGTTATGGGTATTGCTTCCTTGATTATAGGAGAAGTTATCTTTGGAAAGAAAAGTATAGGGCGAAATGCTATAGCAGCAGTAGTTGGTTCAATTATTTATAGGTTGATTATAGGGGCGGCATTTGAAATTAATATTTCGGCATCTAGTATGAAGCTTATTACAGCTATTATTGTAGCACTTGCTATATCTTATCCAGCGATTAAAGAACAGATTCATTTAAACAAGAGAAAGAAAAGAGGGGCTTACCATGCTTGAGTTAAATCAGGTTTCAAAAACTTTTTATCCAGGAACAGTCAATGAAAGGCTAGCCTTAGACAACATTAATTTGCAACTTAAAGAAGGTGATTTTGTAACGATTATAGGTTCAAATGGAGCAGGTAAATCCACACTCTTTAATGCAATTGCAGGTAATCTATTAACTGATGAAGGAAATATATTTTTAGAAAATAAGGATATAACATTTATGGAACCTCACAAACGAGCGCGTACGATAGGAAGGCTCTTTCAAGATCCTTTAAAGGGAACGGCTCCTTCCATGACTATAGAAGAAAACCTCACATTATCTTACTCAAGAAGTAATAAGAAATCATGGAGAATTGGGATTAGCCAGAAGGAGAAGGAACTTTTTAGAGAAACCCTATCTAGCTTAGGATTAGGACTTGAAGATCGTATGAAAACGAAGATGGGGCTTTTATCAGGAGGACAAAGGCAAGCTGTGACTTTGCTGATGAGCACACTTGTAACCCCAAAACTTTTATTGCTAGATGAGCATACAGCAGCACTTGATCCAGGAACAGCGGAGAAGGTCATCACATTGACTCGTGAAATAGTAGCAAAAAATAATATTACAACGATGATGATTACGCATAATATAGGTTCAGCATTAGCATTAGGTAATCGTACGATTATGATGGATAATGGTAGGGTTATCTTAGATATCTCAGGAGAAGTAAGAGCAAGTATGACTGTAGAAACGGTATTAGAACTTTTCAAATCAGAAAGTCATAGGGCTCTTGACAATGATAGGATACTATTTGCCTAAAAAGTAAGATGATAGAAGCGATAAATGAAAAATAGATAATATTCTTAGATTTTAAGAGTATTATCTATTTTTATTGTGCAGAAATATCTTTTTAATATAAATTTTCTGGAAAATATACGTGGTAAGTGAAAAAAAGCCTAAAACATGATACAATATACCAATAAAGAATACAATTAAATGAATTATCTGACAGGGAGAACGAGGATGAGTGACTATAAAATACTACTGGTAGACGATGAAGAAGAGATTAGAAAAGGAATTATCAAAAAAATAAATTGGAGTGAGTTGGGATTTCAGGTGGTAGGGGAGGCTGAAAATGGCATAGAAGCTTTAGATATTATAGATAAAACTTCACCAGATTTAGTCCTAACAGATATTCGCATGCCTTTTATGGATGGTATAAAGTTAGCTGAAAATATACGAGACAGATTTCCAACCACAAAAGTAGTTGTATTATCAGGATTTGATGATTTTGAGTATGCACAAGCAGCCATTAAACTAGGGGTTATTAGATATATTTTAAAGCCCATTAATGCATCTGAGATGAAAACAGCACTATTAGAAATTAAACAAGGCTTGGATGAAGAAATTGCATCAAAAAATGACTTGAAAATGTTGAAAGTAAATTACGAAAAAAGCTTACCGCTGCTAAGAGAAAGATTTTTTAATCAATGGATTGAAGATTATATAGAGGGAGTAATCGTTGAAGAAAATATACAGAGTTTAAAGATAGATTTACCATCTAAAGATTTAATGGTAGCAGTTATCAGACTCGATTATCTGAGTCAAAAAGAATTAGACTCTAATTATATGAAGAATAAAAACTTACTTAAACTTGCAGTATTCAATATGTGTGAGGAAATTATAGAACTAAAAAAGACAGGTATAGTTTTTATGAGGATGAATGAACTAGTTGTTATTGCTACTGCTGGGGAGATAGATAATCAAAATACCATATTACAAACGCTAGAAGAGATAAGAATAAGAGTGGAAAAATATCTAAGTACAACGATTACTATAGGGGTAGGGACAGTTTGTACAGATAAAAGTCTTCTTTATAAATCTTATTTATCAGCAGTCTCAGCTTTTGAGTATAGTGTGTTAATCAATAATAATAGAGTGATTTATATCGGAGATATAGAACCTAATAATCAAGTAGATATATTGTTAGAAGAAAAAGATGAAAGAAGTTTGTTTGCGGCTATAAAAGTAGGTCATGAAGCTGAGATTAGTCAGATTATAGAAAAGTTACTGAGCAAAATAGATGGCTCTAAAGTATCTCTTAAAAATTATCAACTTTATATCATAGAAATTTTATCAAGCATACTCAAATTAACACGTATGATGGAGATAGAATTAAGCTCAGTTTTATCTAATGAAGATAATTTTTTAATGGCTATTAGTGGATTTAAGACTAAGGAAGAAATTAAAAAATGGTTAGGAGATTTAGCAAATAGCTTATCAAGACAGCTTTCTTCTCAAAGAGATAACAGTAAAAATGATTTGATTGAGAAAGCCAAAGAGTATATTCAAGATTATTATGCAGAAGAAGAATTAAATGAAGATAAGTTATGCCAATATCTACATATATCAACAAATTATTTTTCTACTCTTTTTAAAAAAGAAGTGAAATCAACTTTTACATCCTATCTAACAAGAGTACGTATTGAAAAAGCAAAGGAACTTCTTCGGCATACACAAATGAAGAACTTTAAGATAGGGCAAAGAGTAGGGTATGGTGAGCCTCATTACTTTAGTTATGTGTTTAAAAAAACAACAGGGATATCCCCAACGGAGTATCGAAATGGGAAAGATTAAAAGCCTCAAATCTATGATGATTATCTATTTTACAATTATCATGACAGTTGCACTTCTTTTCACGGGATTTGCACTTTATGAAAAAATTAATACAACAACAAAGGATTATGCTTGTCTAACAGTAGATCAATTAACAGATCAAATTAAATATAGTTTAGATACCTATGTAAAGAATATGATGAACATCTCAAATACCCTTTACTATAAAATTATTAAAAATGAGAATATCTCAGATAATAATTTTGCTAGCCAGATGCAAGTGGTTCAGATGACCAATAGTGATATTGCAAGCCTATCCATTTTTAGGAGCAATGGGGAGTTAGTTTCGAATAGTAAATATTTAAGCGCCAAAGAAAATCTTAATGTGTATCAAGAAGAATGGTTTAAGAAGGCTTTAGACATACCTGAGAATGTACATTTTTCTACACCCCATATACAAGATTTATTTCAAGATTATAGCCCATGGGTCGTTTCTTTAAGTAGAGCTGTATCCTTAAATCAAGATGGGAGGATTATACAAGGGGTGCTCTTGGTAGATATGAATCTAACAGGTATAGAAAATATCTGTAAGATGAGTAGTGTAGAAAATACGGGGGATATTTATATCGTTGCACCGACAGGAGAGCTTATATACGGTGATGACAGTAAAAAGAATGAATATGGCATACAGGATGTTTCAAAATTAAAAGATGGTGTGAGTATACTAGATGGAGAAGAATCTATATTAACGGTTAAAACAGTGGGATATACAGGCTGGAAGATTGTTGGGATGTGGCATTTAGATAAAATTCTATTTAATTTCAATGACCTTAGTAATTTCCTTATTGGCATAGTCGCTATAGGGATTATCATGTGCGTACTAGGTACATTGTATATCTCGTCTAAATTATCTTCACCACTTTATAAATTACAAAAATCTATGAAGATGGTAGAAGAGGGGATTTTTGATGTACAGATAGATGAAAATGGGGAATACATTGTTTCAGAGTTATCAAAAACCTTTAATAAAATGGTTAATCGTATACAAGGATTGATGGAAGAGATTTTAAAAGAACAAGAAGGAAAAAGAAAAAAAGAATTAGAAGCCTTACAAGCACAGATTAATCCGCATTTTTTATATAACACACTAGATGCCATTATATGGCTTGCAGAGGATGAGCGAACAGAAGAAGCAGTACAGATGATTACTGCTTTATCAAGATTCTTTAGAATAGGTATCAGTTCAGGTAGAAATATCATTACTGTAAGAGAAGAAGCCGAGCATGCTAAGAATTATTTAGACATTCAAAAAATACGTTATAAAAATAGATTTACTTATGAAATCAAGATAGAAGAAGAAGTACTTAATGCCAAAACTATTAAAATCATTTTGCAACCACTTATAGAAAATGCACTTTATCATGGCATTGAATATATCTATCATCATGGTAAAATTATTATAAACGTTTATAGGAGAGAGGATAAATTAATTTATGAGGTAAGCGATAACGGTGTAGGAATGAGCGAAGAAACGAGACAAAAACTTCTAGTAGGCTCTGATGATATTCAGACAAAAGGATCTGGAGTAGGTGTTAAGAATGTCAATGAACGCATTAAACTTTACTATGGAAAGGCCTATGGTATGCGTGTGGAAAGTGAGATGGATGAAGGAACAATCATCTATTTAGAGTTACCTTTCCTGAGTGAGTAATAAAAAAGTTAAATAAGTTGGAGGTAAA
>JAVVPO010000103.1:0-4773 GCA_036655715.1 Cellulosilyticaceae bacterium
TTATTAAAACCCTACCTCTTGCCCAACAATAATGATTTTGTATCTTCCAGGGAATTTACCACCTTGTTGTACGATAGATATAAAATTACACATTCTTGATTCTACTAAACAATCTGTGCACTCACCTGTTTCTACACAAGGTGCATCATTGTGATTTTTAAGTCTCTTACAGTTCATTGGAGCAATTTGCTCTAATCTCTTAAGACCTTCATCTATATTCTTAACGATTTTATTAACTCCAACTACTACGATAACGTGTTTTGGTCCAAAGAGCATACTTGCTGCGCGATTACCTGATGAATCCATATTAAGCAGTCTACCATCCTCAGTTACGGCATTAGTTCCAGTAAGGAAGTAATCTGCAAGTAGACCTTGTCTGTAAAGCTCTACTTCTTCTTCAAAGCTTGGCGCTGCAAAACGGTCGAAGAATTTATAGTTACCATTTCTAATGGTATTAATCATATCTATTTCAGCAAGTGTTGTAGAACCACCCATAGCTACAGATGCGCCTTCTGGAATAGTGTCTAAGATAATTTGTTTAGCATCTTCCATTGTCTCAACGTACATTGCATCATATTTTCTTTTTTTAAGTACTTCTACTACTTTTTTAGCTTTTTTATCGTAAAAAAACTTTTTAATTTCGTGCATTTTATTTCTCCTTACCTATCTATGGCATTAGATTTCTTCTTAAGTTTACTATATTCTTCCGCTAAATTAAATCACTATTTTATGTCCTGATAGCAAAAAAATAAGATTAGAGCTATAAACCTCTAACCTTATCTTCTTTATAAATAAATTATCTTTGAACGCGTCCTGATCCATCTCCACCAGCTAATGTTTTTACTTCATCAACTGTTACTCTGTTGTAGTCACCTTCAACAGCATGCTTTAAACAAGATGCAGCTACTGCGAACTCGATAGCTTCTTGTGGTGCGTAGTTACTAATTAAGCTATAGATTAATCCAGCTCCGAATGAATCTCCTCCGCCTACACGGTCAACGATGTGTACAAGGTAGTTTTTAGAGAAGAAGAAATCTTTTGTATCGTAAAGCATTGCTGCCCAGTTGTTATCATTTGCAGAGATTGATCCTCTAAGTGTGATAGCAACATATTTGAAGTTAAATCTTTCTACTAATTGCTTAGCAACATCTTTGTATCCTTCGTGGTTTAATTCTCCACCAGTGATATCTGTAGCTGCTGCATGGATTCCAAATACGTCTGCTGCATCTTCTTCGTTAGCGATACATACATCTACGTATTCCATTAACTTAGCCATTTCTTGACCAGCTTTTTCTTTTGTCCATAATTTTTTTCTGTAGTTAAGGTCACAGCTTACTGTGATGTTTTTTGCTTTAGCAGCTTTACAAGCTTCTAAACAGATTTCTGTTACGTTGTCTCCTAATGCTGGAGTGATTCCTGTAAAGTGGAACCATTCAACTCCTTCGAAGATTTCATCCCAGTTGAAGTCTGCTGTAGTAGCTTCACAGATTGCTGAATGAGCTCTATCGTAGATTACTTTTGAAGGTCTTTGAGAAGCACCTTTTTCTAAGAAGTAGATACCAACTCTCTCGCCACCACGAGTGATTTGTTTTGTGTCTACACCGTATTTACGAAGATCGTTTACAGCTGCTTGACCAATTTCATGTTTTGGAAGTTTTGTTACGAATTTAGCATCTAAACCGTAGTTTGCAAGTGATACTGCAACGTTAGCTTCTCCACCACCGTATGTTGATTGGAATTTGTCTGCTTGTGAAAATCTTAAATATCCTTCTGGTGCTAATCTAAGCATGATTTCGCCGAATGTTACAACTTTATTCATTTTTAGTTCCTCCTAGTAATCTTATCTTATTTATGATTTATATTTTATCAGTTAATTATTTTTGTAATAAATGAACAGCAAAACCGCCAATTGCTTCTTTCATGTAAATAGCAACTAATTTACCTTTTGCATCATATTTAGCTGTCTCAGCATCAAATTCAACACCTTGAGCTTCTAAGTAGCTGATTGCACGGTTAATGTAGTTTGTTCTATAAGCGATGTGCCCGTTTGCACCTAAGTAAGGAGCTTTCATAACTTCTACTTCTTTACCTACGAAGAATGAGCTATTTCCTTCTTTGATACCTTTACCAAATAAGTTGTTGAATTTGTTAGCAACTTCTGTTGCAGCTTCATTCGATTCTGCATTGATTCCGATATGTGCTAATTCAAATCCTAACATTGTGTTTACAGCTTCTTTTGTAAGTTCTGTAATCTTATCCCACTCACCAGCTGCGATAAGTGCATCATTTACCATCCAGCTACCACCACAAGCGATAATTTTATCGAATGCTAAGTAATTGTTGATGTTTGAAGCGTTGATTCCACCTGTTGGCATAAATTTAATTTTTGTGTATGGTGCTGCCATAGATTTGATCATGTTAAGTCCGCCTGCAGCTTCTGCTGGGAAGAATTTAACTACATCAAGACCAAGCTCGATTGCTTGTTCTACATCTGATGGATTAGCACATCCTGGAGTTACAGGAATACCTTTTTCTACACAGTATTTAACAACTTTAGGGTTTAAGCCTGGGCTTACGATGAACTGTGCACCTGCTGCTACCGCTTCATCAACTTGTTCTATAGTTAAGATAGTACCTGCTCCTACTAACATTTGTGGTAATTCAGTAGAAACTAATTTCATAGCTTCAGCAGCACATTCTGTTCTAAATGTAATCTCTGCTACTGGAAGTCCTCCGTCACATAATGCTTTCGCAAGTGGAAGAGCATCTTCTACTCTATCAAATTTAATAACAGGAACTATTCCGTAATTGCTAATTTGTTTTAGGATATCATTCATGATTTTTCCTCCGATTTCTAAGTGTAAAGAAATTTATTGCATAATTTATTATTATGCTTTGTTCCCATTATATCTTATTTTTTTTTAGGTGTACAGAGTATATATTACTTTTTTTCATATTTGTTCTATAGAAATATTACTTTTTTTAATTTTATTATCTCAATTATCTTAATTTATAAAAATTTATTATTACTTATAAAATTTAAAATACTGAATTAATCTTTAACTTATACTAATTCATTATTTTAGGGTAATCCACTTTCAATTTTGTTAATTTTTATATACACTAGTATTAGATTATAACTCAGCAATTAATAAATGGAGGTAATCATGAAATCAACACGTTATAAGCTTACTAATACCCTTGATACAACTCTAGCTACCGCTCATCAAAAAGAGTATGCCAGTTCTTTAGGTATCAGCCTACCTGAAAACGCTACTAAAAGCGATGCTAAATCACTTATAGATGTGCTTTTAGATGAAGATGTTTCTTCGCCTAGTTCATTAATTGATTACGCTAGACATCATAAGATTCTTTGTTCTTCTTATATAGGTTATAAATACCTTCACAATCTTATGTTCGATAATCTAGATGCTATAGACTTAACTGCTTTTTTTGTGTACTGCGTACATCAAGATATTATCCGCGAAATCCATGAGAATTTAGATACTCATCGTCATCATGAAGTATTTCATCAGTTTGCCAAAACCTACTTTGAAGACTTTTATTTTGCTGAATCTCTTAAAGATTATTACGGTGAAGAACTTCTTACTTTTGGCAAGAATACTATTCCACTTCCAGATGGTAGTACAAGAACACTCTATGGAGGAAGTAAACAAACACTAGCTTATAAAACAGCCCTTAGCTATTTAAAAGAAAACTTAGGGATTTCCCCTGCACCAGCAGCAGATTCATCAACCCCTTCCGATCTCCCTAAAACTTCTTTTTGGAATAAGTTATTTAAGAAAAACTAAACATTTCATCTTCTTATTACTACAAAATAGAGCTAAGAACTATTCCCAGCTCTTAGCTCTATTTTACGCTTTTTATAACGCTAGGTTCAAAACGATACTTTTGCTTTACCTCTGGATACTTTTCTCTATCTACTTCGCTTAGGAACATTTCAATAGGTCTTGCTGTTACCATACAATCACCATAGAGCGCTTTGTAAATGACAAGCTCTTCTCTTGTTTCTGAGTGCACAGCTATATCTAATAACAAGTAATAGTCTCCTTTAAAATGTCTAAAAGTCATTCCTTTGTAATTTTCTAATTGAATATTTTGTAGTTCTTTATGATCTGTAGTTGTCATTTTTTATCCTCTTGTATTCTGGTTAATATTTATAACTATCATAGCATTATTCTTTTGTAGAATCTATTCCTCGTCTCGCTTATTTTACTTATCTCTCTTATTTTTCTTATCCTACTTATGGAGCTCTCTCGACTTGATTACCTTGATTTTTCCACGCCCCAGCTCAACTACTCCTTCCCCTTCTAATTTTTTAAGTTTTCTACTGATAACTTCTCTTGATGAACCTAACTCCAATGCGATTTCTTGATGTGTTGCATAAATAACTTCTTTATTATTTCCATGAATATATTTTAGTAATCTATCTTCTATGGATTGATGGATAATAGACTCTTTATGACTAATTAATAGCTTGAATTTAAGATATAAGTTTTTATAGAGATACTTCATAAACTCTATATCTTCAAGTAGATACTTTTGCATTACTTCTTTAGGTAATATACCTATTTTTGTCGTTGTTAAGGCGTAACCTATAATTTCTAGTTTCTCACAACTCAAGTGACAACTTAAACTTTCATGGCAAATTTCTCCTTGTCCTATTTCATACAGACTTGTTTGTCTCCCCTCTAAATCAATTTTTTCTATTTTAATATGTCCTTCAATAATGAAAATAAATCCTGGACATTC
>JAVVPO010000103.1:4873-6587 GCA_036655715.1 Cellulosilyticaceae bacterium
TGGACATTCAAGCTCCCATGGAACTTAGCTGATTTGACTTCTGTTACACCTTGGATTAGTCAGTTTGCTTTTGGCTTCTATAGTATTATGCTCACCTCTACTATCCTTGGACTTATCACTATGATGTTATATAAACCACGTTCTTGGTGTGTTTACTGCCCTATGGGAACAATGACGCAAGGTGTTTGCCAATTAAAAAATGCAAAGCAAAATAAGCCTAAATAAAAGCAAAGAAGATTATTAAGCAAAGTACGGTGATGACACTTAGATGACTCCACCCATAAGTAGCGTAACTGACATCATAAACACCATAAACTTTTTCATACTCATTTCCCCCTATGAAATAAATTCATTGTATACTCTATTTTCTGTGTGGCTTATGGCATTTACAATGTATCTTCTAGTATTTAAACTCTATCCTTTCCAGCTTAAAATCTAATATTTTTAAGACAACAAAAGCCCTCCTTTCATGGACGAAAGAAGGGCTTTTGTTATCGCTTATTTTTTAGTAAATGCTGATTTAGGCTGGTTGCATAATGGACATACATAATTATCTGATAATTCTTCAAATGGCATATCTCCGTCATATACATAGTGACACACTGAGCACTGATAAGTTGATTCATCATCTTTTTCTAAGTTTTGCCCAGCCACCTTACCTGTTTTCAAATCTCTATAATAGGCATAAGTCATAGGCTCTTCTCTATCTAACTTTCTAGCTTCAATCACTTCTCCAATAAAAAGTGTATGTGTTCCCAAGTCTAGTGATTCTATAACCCTACTAGACATAGTGGCTATACTGTCTACTGTAATAACTGGGTTATCTAAACTATCTATTTCATGCGAGAAACCTTCTAACTTATCTACAGTTCTCCCACTTTGGAATCCAAACCTAGCTATAGTATCTAAGGAAGCATGCTTACCTAATACTGATACACTAAACTTATTAGATTGTTTAATCATATCATGAGTCAAATTTGTTTTTAGCACAGTTACGCTTACTCTAACAGGCTCCTGAGTAACTTGACTTAATGTGTTAATGACACAAGCATTCTTCTTACCATTTAATTCTGTTCCTAGTATATACACTCCATACGGAATCGTAAATAATGCTGTATTATCCATTTAATCCCTCCTTCTATTTATGTTAATAATTTGTTGCTCTTACTTCAAAATAAGCTTGTGGATGTGCACATACAGCGCATACACCTGGTGCTTCTACTCCCTTATGAATATGACCACAGTTTCTACATACCCATTCTACTTCTTCTTCTTTTTTGAAAACTGTTTCTGCTTGTAGATTATTAAGTAGTTTTAAATAACGCTCTTCATGCTCTTTTTCAATTTTTCCTACTTCTTCAAATAGAAATGCAATCTGAGCAAACCCTTCTGCTTTTGCATCTTTTGCAAATTGACTATACATATCTACCCACTCATAGTTTTCTCCAGAAGCTGCATCTTTCAAATTCTCTGCCGTTGAGCCCATACCCCCATGAAGTAGTTTATACCATAGCTTCGCATGCTCTTTTTCATTGCCTGCTGTCTCTTCAAATATCGCTGCAATTTGTGTATAACCTTCTTTTTTAGCTTGTGATGCGAAATAAGTGTACTTATTTCTCGCTTGTGATTCCCCTGCAAATGCTGACATTAAATTTTGCTCTGTTTTTGTTCCTTTTAAATTCATCATTACACGCTCCCTTTATTTTCTCATTTT
>JAVVPO010000104.1:0-6542 GCA_036655715.1 Cellulosilyticaceae bacterium
TTTATAAATTATATCTGTACTTGTTCTTTTTGATTATTTATAAGTTTTTTGTAAGACTTAAATTCTCTTTTTACCACAATTACAGTAACTACTGTAGCGATGATATCCGCTATAGGCTGTGCAAACCAAACACCATCTAATCCCATAAAGTTTGGTAATATCAATACAATCGGTATAAGTATGATAACTTGTCTTAATAAGCTAAGTAGCATTGCCTCTTTTGCTTTTCCAATAGACTGCATATAGTTAGCACCCATATAAGGTATTCCTACCAAGAATAAAACAACTAAATATTTTTTAAGACCATTAACTGTTATATTTACAAGCTCTGGATCACTACTAAATAAGCTAACGACAGCTTCTGGGAAGGTTTGAATAAATACCCATGCTATGCCTAGTGCGATGGTTGCTATTAATAGACAAATATTAAATGTCTTAGTCGCTCTATCGTATTTCTCAGCTCCATAGTTATAACCTATAATAGGTTGCGCCCCTTGTGTCAAGCCACCTATTGGCATAAGTAGCATCATCGCTATAGAAGTAATAGTTGCCATAGCCGCTATTCCTAAATCCCCACCATGTACTCTTAATGCATTGTTACTAATAACCTGAATTAAACTTGCTGCTATTTGCATAGCAAAAGGCGCACATCCAATGGCAACAATTTCTTTAACTAATTTTTTTTCTAATCTTAAACTAGATTTTGCAAATTTTAAATTTGACTTGCCTTTCATATAGTAAGCTAAACCCCATATGGCTGTAAGAATCTGAGATATAACAGTAGCTAATGCTGCCCCTTGTATACCCATATTAAGTCCAAAAATAAAGAGTGCATCTAGTATAATGTTCGTACCACATCCAACAATCATAATAATTGCCGCAAGTTTAGGATTTCCATCTCCCCTAATACTACAGTTCATTACAAATGCAATAATATTAAATATACATCCCATTAATATAATATTAATATATGCCTTAGCATATTCTAAACTCTCTGGACTCGCTCCAAAAGATTGTAAAATCTGATCTCCAAATAAGAGTCCTACCACACTTATAATAAGACCTATTATTACAGATAATGCAATGGCATTTCCTATAAGTTTCTCAGCCTCTTCTTTTTTACCTTGTCCTAATTTAATAGATACACTAGTTACTGTTCCAATTCCAATTAACATACCAAAAGCTAATATAATTGTCATAATTGGCATAGTTACGCCCACCCCTGCTATAGCAAGAGGGCCTACACCCGGTATATTTCCTATAAATATTCTATCTACTACATTATATAATCCATTAACTACCATTCCTATGATAGCTGGTACCGAATACTTAATTAATAATTTACCAATGGGTTCCGTTCCTAATATTTGTTCGCTCTGATTCATCTGTCATCCTCCTATTGTCGTACATATCCTTCTTAGTATGTTTATTAAAAATAATTTTTCTTCTTCTGTAAGCTCATTTGAAATGGTTTTATTCCATTCCTCTAAAACGCAAAAAATGCTTTCTTTCAATACCCTACTTTTATCTGTAAGATAAATCTTATAAGCCCTTTTATCTTGGTTATCTTTTACTCTTACAATAAACTGTTCTTCTTCTAATTTTTTAACAGCTCTAGCTGTAGTACCTTTATCAATATGTAGCTTTTCACATAATACTTCTTGGTGAATACCATCTTCTCTATAAAGTTCAATAAGAAACATAAGTTGTCCTACCCCTACACCATACTGTGAAAGCTCTTTTGTAATAACTGAGCCGCCTTTGCGATGTATTTGAGAGATATATCTGCTTATCGGTTCTTCTTTGTTTATTTCCATCTCTTCATCCCCTATTACACAATTAGTTGGCTTTGCAACCATTTGTTACTATACCATTGATTAGTTGGCTTTGCAACTATTTTCTTTACTATAAACCTTTTTACAATAGAAATTTACCTTGTAACTTTATAAAGATTATGCCTGTTGTAATTTTTTCATATCAATAAGGTCCTTAAAGAGTCAAGCCTATTGACATAATCATTTATATAACTTGAATCACCAATAAATTCTTTTATATCATTTCCCTCACGTGCCATGCCAATTACAGCATTTCTTCTGATAACATTCTTCCCTCTCCAACCACAAGAAGTACAACTTATCTTTTCTTTGAAATATTTGTTATCCATACTTGCATACGTATATAACTCATCATTCATATAGTCTAATGTTTGAAATTCTTCTAAGCCATTACTTTGTATTCCTTCATTATAAGGACATTTTATCTGACAAAAATCACAGCCAAAAACATTACCTTTTAATAGCTTCATCTCTTTATCACTGATATCTTTTTTTTGTGTTATATAAGATAGACAGATATTAGGATTACTTCTGTTTTTATTAATAGACTTAGTGGGACACTCTTTGATACATTGATCACATGCTTTACATTCCGTATAATTTGATAGCTCACTCAAGCTTCTTTGATCCTCACACGCTATATCTAAATCCGTTATGATTTCACCTAAGAAAACATATGAACCGTATTTTTCAGTTATAATCATATTGTTTCTTCCGATAAATCCTACACCTGCTAGATAAGCAATATATCGTTCTGGTAACGCATTGCTATCTACTAACCCTATTGCATTTCCGCCTAATGTCTCAATATAACTACATATTTCACCTAAATACTTTTTTACAACTCTATGGTAATCTAATCTTTTAGTATATATGGAAAATCCATTAAATTCATGGTCTTTCTCGTCTAAATGGTAATACGGAAAAGCTATAGATATGATCGTTTTTCCCTCTTTCATATAGGTTGCCGGATGTATTCGCTTATCCACATCTTTTTCTTCAAATTCATTTTGTAAGTTTAACTGCTTTCTCTCACTATAAAAGTCTACTAATTCATCAAATGCTCTACAGGGTATAAATCCTAGAGTATCTAGCCCTAGTGACTTACAAAAATCTTCAATTTTTTGTTTTAACATTTATCTTCATCCTATTGTTAGTTATTTTTTAGTCACACTATGTTATTTAGTTCTCAATGTTACTGCCACAATTTCTGGTCTATTAAAAATCCTAATTGGCATAACGCTATTACCAATCCCTCTGCTTACAAACATAGTTGATGCTTCTTTGGAATAGCTTCCACTTGTATATTTAGGAAATAGTCCTTGGTCTGGGGCAACTAATCCTCCTATGCCAGGTATTCTAAACTGCCCGCCATGGGCATGTCCTGTAAAAATCAAATCCATATTGTTGTCACAATATAAATCAAATAGTTCAGGTCTATGTGAAAGTAGGATTTTAAAGTTTTCATTAGCAGACCACCCACTAAGTTGCTTTGTTATTTCACTAACGTCTGTCCCCTCCATATAATCAGATGTATGAAAATCCGGATCAGCAACTCCTAGTATACTTATGGTACTATTGCCTTTTGACAGCTTAACTTCTGTATTATCAAGTATATGAACCCCAGCACCGATTAGTTCGTCTTTTATTACATCAAATTTTCCAGACCATGCTTCGTGATTTCCTGAAACATAATAGATTGGAGCTATTTGCATTGCACCTTTAATGAATGTCATGGCCGTCTCTAAATCATATTTTCGTCTGTCTATTAAATCACCTGTAATTACAATGATATCAGGTGAAATACTTTTTATTTTATTTAGTATTGTAACTTGCTCTTTACCCAATAATTTGTTGTGAAAATCTGAAATATGAGCGATTGTAAACTCATTAAAATCACTAGGTATTTTAGAGTTATAATAGGTGGATTCTGTAATAACAATATTGTTATTCTGCCAAATACAAAAAAATAGGATACCACTAACAAAAACTATAAGCGTAGCTAATATGTTAAATTTCTTATATGTTTTTTTCACGATCTACCTCTTCTAATATAAATAATCTTATCTCAGTATATCACAAAAAAATGGGAATAAAAAAATATGTTAGTGATAACTTACTTCTATCAACTAACATATTAAACATCTACCTATTATCTATTATTTGTTACTTATAGTACCCGTACTCACAGAGTAACTCGTAACAGCTATTAACTTCCTCATCTGTAAAAAGCTCACCGTATTTTCTATCAATCACAGTTGCTTCCATTGTAAGATGCATAAAGTCTGTTTCTTTTAACTTATCAAAGCCCTCTGACATTTGGCCTTTTCTCATAATTTCTTTTGCTGTTTTGACACCACCAAATTTAGCTATATTTTGCACAAAGCGTATTGGATTGTATCCACACTCTTTTTGTGCCTCTTCACATTTTTTTATAAGTTCCTTATCAAACTGCTTTTCTATTGCTGCCATTTTGTACCTCACCATTATAATTTTTTATATTTCATTATACTATAGTATACCCATTCTCACAATCTCTATCACATTTTAGTAGCTGCAAACATTCATATCTTATAGCTTTCTTTTTTTTGTAATAATACAAAAACAACCCATGACTTCCAGCTACATTATCAGGAAGTCATGGGTCTAAAACATATTATATATTACTATTCCCAAGAATGAGTGCCAAGTCCCCCCACTCCAAGATCGTACTATCAAAGCTATACTCCAGACAATTTTTAATATCACTTGGGTCATAGCCCGCCATTCTTGAAACAATCATCATATAATCTCTAACCATGCTATACTCTATAGTTTTTTCTTCTTGTGAAAGCCACTTTAGGAAGATTGCTTGTTTAATCGCAGCGTATTCTAATATAACCCATTGGAACACCATTACCATATCCTCAAGCTCCATATCAGCTCTTAAACAACCTGCCCAAATTTCAGCTGCCAAATAATTTTTCAATAACTTTTCATATCGTATGTATTCAGCTTCAAAGGCTTGATTCTTTTCTAGAATTTGTGTATCCGAATAATATTCTTCTAGTTTTTCAGCCCACATGGAGATATCTTCTAAATAGTCTACATAGGATTCTCCTTTACGATAAACCTGAGCAATGTCTAGAAATAGTTCATTTCTTTCCCAAAATGAATCCATCACATCAAACTCTAGTTTTCTCATCTCACTGACTAAAGACTCAAGATACTCTTCACTTTTATAGTTGTCTAACGTCTCTTGGGTTAAATCTTCTTGCTCTAGAAGGTCTAAAAGGCAATAAAAGCTCACCATGATGCGTTCTGTTAAAGAATAGTCTTCGCTTTGCATCCTATCTAGTATCATTTCACGTACGAGATACAATAAAGATGGCCTATCGTTTGTTTCTCCTTCTTTGACAAATTGAATGTCTCCCGAGTTTTCATTTAGCAAATCAATGACTACAGGGCAACCAAAATCAAGAGAATATTCTACCCTATCATCAAATGTATTGATGCATCTAGGAAACCTTTGACATATTTCCGTTAGATAATCTTCTCCTAGTTCTACTACCAACTTACAAAGCTTCTTATCGCTTAAAAACGGACATTGCTTATCTTCCTCTAGTGAAATACTATGCCCTAAACCTTCCTTTTCTAAACAATCACATAGTGTAAGCTCAGGCTGTCTTTCATCACCTAACCCTATCGTACTTAGTTTCACGTCTTTCCATTTATCAAGTATGTTCTTATCTACTTCTATTGCCCATTCTTGACAACAACTAAACAGGCAGTCCCCTGCACTGCAACGAAATGTATCATAATAATTTACTTTAATGCTATTACTCATAGTACCCCCTCAAGTGGATTTAATGTTTTGTGTTTTAGTATTAAAACTTACTATTTTATTATATCTAATTCACTATTCAAAATAAATACCTATAAAAAAAAATCAAACTACTAGTCGTTAAATTTTCTATACTAGTGGTTTGATTTAGGTTTTACTTGGATTTAAATATGAGCAAACTATTTTTCAACTTGATTTTGACAGTATTCAAATAATTCCCTCGCTTCGTTTGAAACAAGGATTTTTTGTGTTTCTGCTAAAACTTCTTCTACTATTTTTATGGCTTCTAAAGCATCTTGAAGGGATACCCTAATAAAGTCATCACCTGGATAACGTGCATCAAAATAAAAATCGCCTAACCATTTACAATCCTTTGAAGAAAGTTTCATATCCGGAAATCTCTCCAAAATTTTTGCTATAATTGTTCTCAAGTAACCTCCTATACTATCCCTTTGTTATTATAAATAATAATACCATCTTGGTTAATCTGCTTAACAAGCAAGCTAGTGGATGTTTCAAATACCTGCCTAGAGTAAAATACAACATCTGTTCTGACGCCCTCTACTTCTTCATCCAGTTCGCTAGCAATATCACCTCTTACATAGCGTTCTATACTTTCTTTGGTTATCACTAAGATATCTATATCGCTAGTAACCTTGCAAGTCCCTCTCGCACAGCTACCAAATAAAATAACTTCTTCTATATCCAATGCTTCATATCCCAATAAATAGTCCATGTCTTTAATAAGCTTTTTCATAAAACGCTCTGGTATATGTAAATCTGATAAATCCTTAATCATCATAACTACACCACTTTCATCATTTTTCTCTGTAACTACCTTCTTTATATATGCTATTGTTCTTATATCAAACTTTATCAGAGGT
>JAVVPO010000105.1:0-2121 GCA_036655715.1 Cellulosilyticaceae bacterium
ATTTAGCTACCACTTGAAGTGGGTACAAAAGGTATAATTCTGCTTGCAAAGTTTTGCATTGTAATGGTTTGGAGCCATACTTTACCTGGTCCTGTTAGCTTCGTGAGGAATAAGCCTTCCCCGCCAAAGAAGATGTTCTTGAACCCTTTAACTGTCTCTATTTCATAGCGTACGCCATCTTCGAATGCTACTACGTTTCCTGTGTCTGCTTTAATGGTCTCGCCTGCTGCTAGTTCTCTTTCTACTACGCTTCCTGCAACTTCTAAGAATACTTTACCATTTCCTGATATTCTTTGAAGAATAAATCCTTCTCCTCCAAATAATCCTGCTGAGAACTTCCTTGTAAATTCTACACTTAAATCTACACCTTGTTCTGCGCATAAGAAGGCATCTTTTTGAGCTATAATATTTCTACCTCTTGTAATGTCTAAATCAACAATTGCTCCTGGAAAAGTTGAGGCAAAGACTATTTCTGTATCAGGTTTTGCAGAAGTATATGTAGCCATAAATAGTGATTCCCCACTAAACATGCGACCAATCCCCTTAAAGAGCCCACCTTTCATATTAGTCTCCATATTGATCCCACTATCCATCCAAGACATACCTCCAGATTGTGTATAGACACTTTCCCCTTTATTCAACCTTATAGATACTGCAGGTAAGTCGTTTCCAAATACTTTGTATTCCATATGAAATACCTCCTATTTTTAAATTTTTGTTTTATGTCCTTCTAGTATAGTCTATGTATAAAGTTTTATCCACAGTCTTCAAAATATTCTTCAAACTTATTCACTCTTTACTCTTTTTCACTGTAGATATGTGCATAACTTAAATTCCATCCATACTGGCGTACAAAAAAAAGTATCCCATCATTTACTACTTACTGCGGGATACTCTTTCCATTATTTAATAGTTATCTACCTTTACTTACTTGCTTACTGCCTCATTGATAAATGCTAAAACACGTCTTTCATACTCTTCTGGATAGGCCGGGAATATCTTTACGTGTTCTATTCCTTCTGCAATCCATAATTCTTTATATCCTTCTACTTTTGCATCGTAGATAGCTTGACCCATCTCTACTGTACAAGTGCTATCTGCTTCTCCATGGATAACAAACATTGGTACTTTACTTTTTGAGGCTTCCTCTGCAATCTGTACATCTTTATAACTAAATCCTGATTTGAACCTATTATACATATCGCCTGCCCATACAGCATAAGAAACAGGTATAAGTGGGACATCTTCTTTTTCTATCCCTACTCTAATAGCCCCTTCCATCGTATCATATGGACAATCTAATATAAGGAAGTCTGCATCCTGCGTCGCTTCTTCCATTCCAGAATACATACCTAGTGTTCCAGCTCCCATAGAGAATCCATGTGCACCGATAGTATGGTCTGGATATGCCGCTCTTAAGTAGCTCATTACTGAAGCTATATCATATTTTTCATGGTAACCAAAACTTCTATTATCCCCACCTGTTGCTCCAGTATATCTTTGATTATATATCAGTACATTATAATTATTATCTAAATACATGAGTGTCTCGCGGAAATGCCTCCACATATTCATACCTATTCCATGTACAATGACAACAGTATTTTGACTCTCCTCGGGTGCACTAATCCATTTTGCTTCTATATCATAACCATTGCTTGAAGGAATCATCAGATCTGTTACCTCATACTCCTCAAGTCTTGCAACAAGTTCTGGAGACTCTGCATACACTTCTTCAATGGAAGTATTTTGATATTTCTCATCTACATAGCCCACTGTTTCCTCATAAACCATACCACCTACTATGTAAGTTACAGTTCCACCTAGTAATAATGCTATAACCGCCAAGGCTATTAGTATTCCTTTTATTTTTTTCGTTAACTTATTCATTAGTTATTCCTTTCTCATCCTGTATTACTTATCTTCTATTGTAACAGATTATTATAAATAGATTATAAAAGGTATCTCCTTTTTCTTGCTCATTAACTAGCTAAATGTATCTAATCACATCCGGGTTATACTCTGCCAACAAATCATTGACCCATGTAGCGCTGTTACCTCCATCCCCCGATGGCAACCTTCTTGCAATGACATCTTCTGATAATAAAACCTCCAAATGTC
>JAVVPO010000105.1:2221-6411 GCA_036655715.1 Cellulosilyticaceae bacterium
CATTTCATATCTTATATTTGAAAGTGTAAGTAATGAAACATTAGGAACACTAAATTCTACAATCATATCTATATCACTTTCTTCATATTCATCAACATATTCACCTCAAAAAGAGAACCTGTCCTCACAGATAGATATTCATTTTATTTAATGAATCTTTTTATCTAAAAAATGCTTAATCCTATAAAGCTAGTTACCGCACATCCTATAAGTAAAATAACATCATTCACATGATATTTTTTATGTATACTATAAACACCTAATATACTTACTAATATAATAGGTAATGCAATCCCACCTGATAATCCTACAACACTTGTTACTTTCATAGCTTCTACCATCATACTAAGTGATGTAGAAATAAGCATCCCACATACTACTGGTAAGATATATTGTTTAAGTAATTTAAGCGCCTCTGAGTCTTTAAGCGCATCATATCCCATAAGTACAACAAGTGCTAGTATACAGCAACTTCCTACTGCAAGAGTCATACCCAGCATTCCAAGTAACCAGCCATATACCATACCGCCTATTGTTCCACCAAATATATACCCTACACCAGCAGCTATTTTAACAAGTATAGGTCCTGGTAATGCGTTAGCTACCGCCACTAACTTATTATAAAACTCTCCAGCTTCAACCATTCCCGTCTGTACGAAGAATCCATCTGCTACAGCTACATAAGCCTCTCCTCCACCAAATGATGTCAGTGTAGATACTGTAACATCTTTGCTATAACCTAGCATTTGTCCTACTACACCTGGACCTTCAGGAGCTAATATAATAGCTACAATAATCAGCACAATCGGAAGCCCTACGAATAAGCCTATTGCTAGACACATCTGTTTTGTAAACTTAAAACTTACTTTTTGTACCTCTCCATTTTTTTTAGTACTTAGCACTGCATAACCTGCAAGCCCTACCATAAGTACTAGTATAACTTGTCCCACTAACTCACGATTAGGAACAAGTCCATTTTTACCCAACACTATTGCATAAGCGAAACTTACAAGTGTTCCTACTATAAATGCCCATCTACTCTTTAGTAGTCCTACAAAGAAAATCATAAAAAAAGCTATAATAATTAGATTAATTGTTGGTATATCAAAAACGATATTATCCATACTTATTAACGTCTGCCCAACTGTTGCATTAATAACTTGTCTTATTTCTTTGCCTCCAGTAACTAAAAATGCAAGTATACAAATAATGATATTTGCCTTATACAAGTTATTTTGTTTTCCACTGCTTATCACTTTCAAAATATAAATACCTAGTAGGTTAATAATAAAAATAGTAATTCCCACTGATGCAAATTCAATATAATGAGTAATCTTAGCTCCCGCTATAGTAAAGAGCATCATTAGTACCATTGTTAACAACACACCTGGTAAAGTTGCTGCATAAGCTCCTGCTAGACTTCCCCATCCCCCTGCTATTTCATACCCAGCTACTGCACCTATTTTAGTAGGCAATGTCCCCGGAGTAATATTGGCTATAACTGTATGTTTAAGGTATTCTTCTTCTGTAAACCATTTTTTATTTCCTACAACTTCCTTCTCAATAACAGGTATGAGCGCACTTCCCCCACCAAATCCTATTACACCAATTTTGAAGAATACTTTAAAGATGTCCAAGACTTTTTTCAACATGATGTCCTCCTTGATAAATAGTTTAAAACGCATTCTGTTAAATATTATACTATAATTTATTAAATATTTATATCTTAGTTTTTTAAGTACAGAAAATTTTGATGCAACTTTCTATTACTATGAATAAAAAAACAACGATTTTCTTAACTCAAGAAAATTGTTGTTTTTTTATTCATAGTTTATTCAATTATTTCAATTGTTGTTTTTTCTCTTAAAGCCGCAATATGTTCACTAAATTTTTCGTATTGCTTTTCTTGTAATAAAGTTGCCTTAATACTTTCTTTTACTTCTTCAAGTGGTGTTACAACTTCATCAGTTTGAATGTTATCTACTTTGATAAGGTGGTATCCGAATTGTGTTTTAACTGGACCTGATACTTCGCCTTCTTTAAGGTCTTTAGCTCCTGCTAAGAAGTCTGCATCGTACTTAGTTGAATCATACTCAATGAATTCCCCAAGGCTTCCACCTGTATCTTTTGTCCCATCTGTTCCATACTCTGCTGCTAAATCAGCAAAAGCCTTACCACCGTCAAATTCTTCTTTGATTTTCTTAGCATCTTCTTCTTTTTCTACTAAGATATGTGACATTTCTGCCCCTGGTCCTCTAGTGAACTGTGCTTTATTTTCTTCATAGTATTTAGCTACATCTTCATCAGCTACTGCTACATCTTTTGTTACTTGTTCCATAACTTGTCCAATAGCCATGTTTTCTCTAAGGTACTCTCTAAATGCTTCTTCCGTCATTCCTTGCTCTGTAAGGAATGCTTGGAATGCTTCTTCTGAACCTAACTGTATTTTTCCAGCATCAATTTCTTCATCAACTTGTGCATCAGTTACTTCAATACCTAACTCTTTGGCGCTTTGAATCACTAATTCACTTTCTATAAGATAATTTAACATTAATTCTTCTTGTTGTTTGTAAAGAGCCATAGCCTCTTCACTTTCTTTATATGTCTCTCCAAATTGCATTGTAAGCAGCTGCTCAATGTAAGCCATTTCTTTTGATAGATCTGCTTGCATAATAGAAGCATCCCCTACTTTGGCAATAACAGTGTCATCTGTTTTTTCGCTACTACTTGTCTGAGTTGTAGGTTCTTTTTCAGCTCCCTCACTCGCATTACTACACCCCATTACACCTAAACTTAATGCAGCTAACCCTACACATGCTACGAACACTTTAAATTTTTTCATTTTGTATCTCCCTATTTTTTATTTATATTTGTTATATTACATTAAAATACTTAACTAGGTTTAAATAAAATGCGTCTTTATTTTAAAATACTCTTTAATTTTTTATCTCTCTAGATTATTTCACAAAAAATCAGACTATGCAACTCCTTTTAATATTCTTTTTATAAGTTGATTATTCTCCTAGTACCCTAGAAATAATATGTGTATAATGAAAGTTATGAAATAAAATCGCGCTAGGAGCATACTATGGAAAATACATTTACAAATCTAAAATTAAACGAAGACCTTATAATCGGTCTAAGTAAACAAAATATCACTGTACCTATGACTATTCAAGCTCTTGTATTACCAACAGCTTTAGAAAATAAAGATCTCATCGCTCAGGCTCATACTGGTAGCGGCAAGACTCTTGCTTTTCTTCTCCCTCTATTTGAAAAAATAGATTTGAACGCCAAACATACTCAAGCTATGATATTAGCTCCAACTCATGAATTAGTGGTTCAAATCAATGAACAAATCAAATTACTTGCCACTGATTCTGGTAGAGCTATTACATCTACTACAATCATGGGTGGGATGAACATCGACAAGCAGATTCAAAAATTAAAAACAAAACCACATATTATAGTGGGTTCATCCGGTCGTATTCTAGATCTTATCAAAAAGAAAAAGCTTACATCACACACACTCAAAACGATTATTATTGATGAAGCAGATAATTTACTTGACAAAAATCAATGTGCTGATATCAAAGCTATTATCAAGACAACTTTAAAAGATACTCAAATCATGCTTTTCTCAGCTACTATTAACGAGAATACTATGAATGAAGCAATCACCTTTATGAAAGAGCCTGCCTTTATCAACGCTTGTGAAATCACAGCACTTAACCCACACATCGTTCATAACTTTGTAGTGGCTGAGCAGCGTAAGAAGTTTGAATCACTTCGCAAACTTCTTAATACAGTGACACCTACAAAAGCTTTAATCTTCGTTAATAATACACATGAAGTTGAAGTAGTCCTTAATAAATTAGTTTATCACAAGAAAAGTGCAGGCGGTCTCTACGGCGCACAATCTAAGCAAGAAAGACAGAATACTCTTGAAAGCTTTAGAAAAGGTAAGATAGATGTTTTAGTTTCTTCTGATGTATCTGCACGTGGTTTAGATATTCCAGAAGTAAGTCATGTTTTCAATCTTGACTTACCACCAAGTGCTAACGACTACCTTCACCGTGCTGGTCGTACAGCTAGAGGTAACAACACGGGACAAGCTATCTCTATCATTACCCCTAGAGAGCAAAAAACAGTCAGAGAATATGAGAAGACTTTAGGTATTGAAATCAATC
>JAVVPO010000106.1:0-6351 GCA_036655715.1 Cellulosilyticaceae bacterium
ACCAGGCTTTCAGAGCGAATATAAGCCTGTTAAGATTTGTTTCAGCACAGGGTAGATATGTTCTGCCATACGTATGAATCCAATATCATTAGGATGGCACCCATCTACCGTACAACTATCTCTATCTTTCTCACCAAATAGTGATTCCCCATCAATAAAATAAACGTGGTTATCTCCTCTTTGGCGTGCCACCACATAAGTGTTATAAATCACTGTTCTGCGCTGTGCACTATCATCTGGGTTCTCATCAAAATTCGGCCTAGAAATCATTACGATAGGGAGATTTTGATGCTTATTTCTTATGCATTTATAAAAAGGTTGGTATGTCTTTTCAAGGTCTTCTATAGTAGGTGAATTATGATCATAGTCCATCACTAATACACTCATATCTTTTTCACAGATATGTTCTGCCATTGCGATTTCACCTTTTGCATTACCACTAAATCCTAGATTGATAATATCTGCATCAAGCCATCTCGATAAGTGTAGTGGATAACTATTCCCAGGGCGACTTGCACACCCTCCTTGCGTAATAGAGGAACCATAGAATAATATAGGTTTTTCTATTGTATAAGGTGTTGGTGGTTTGATTAGGGCACAATCTTCTACTGCAAAAACAATATCTTTAACACCGTTATAGAGTGGGAAGTTAATAATAATATCTTTTTCTCTACGCTCTCCACTAAAAGAGGTCTCACCTACTACTACGGCCCTGTGATTCACGTCATATAACTGAGGCTGAAAAGTCTTGTGATATTTATAGTCATGATCACCATAATCTCTATAGTAGAGATCGAAGCCCGATATACCTGTATCTGCCATATGAGGCATTGTATCTGATGTCTCTAAAATGGCCTTAACTACTATATACTGTGAATTTGTTTTAAATCTTACCCTTACACCGCTTGTCATAGTTCCTAATAGCTGGATACCTTCGGAAAATCTTTTTATCTTTGTTTCATCTATTCTTGTCAAAATCTTTCTTCTATCAGGTGTGCCATAGAGTACCAAATTTTCATTCTCTAGTGATAACCATTTAATATCTTTTCTAGTTATTTCTCCAAAATTAAAATTATCGTCTATGCTTTGAATTTTACTCATATTGGTGAGATCTCCTCTATTTTAGAATTTAGGTTGTATATCTTTCTAGTTTTCGTTCATTTTAAGGATTAGAATAGATTAAACTAATATATATAATATACTATATCACTATAATATTGAAAATATTTATTGATGAAAAAATTATTATTTAAAGTATTAAGTTGGACAAACCCTCATATATATGTAGTAAAACATAGGATAAATAGGGGGTAAGTATGAACAACAAAAAAGCAATTATTTCATGCATGGTATTTGTAATACTTCTAGGGGGAGCCATTGGTGGGCACTTGTATAAGAATAGCTCACTTAATACGCTGAGTAAGTATGTAAGTGCTATTAATAACAAAAACTATATAGAGGCTTATCAGATGTTTTATAGCAATAAACAGCTTGATAAGTTTAGTGGGGAATATGTGACAGGCTATATGAATGAGTATTTTACGGGAAATGAATTAATTAAACTTGAAAAGGGAAAGCTAATATCAAGTGCAGTAGTAGAGCAAACACAGCAAAAACTAGTTACTTATAAGGCCAAATACTATTTTCAAAATAAAACAGTTAATGCAGTAGTAGGTATCATTGAGGATGATGAAGCGTGGAAGGTTATCTTTCCATTTAAGACAGAGGCATTAAGCATTTATGCGCCAAGCGGAGCCAAGGTTAGCGTGGATGATAAAATGATAAGGAGTAAGGGAAATCAGGATTATATGAAGATAGATTTATTTCCAGGTAGCTATACTGTTAAAATGGAGTATCCAGAAAATGTGAAAGAGGATTATGTGACAGAGATAAGTATACCTAGGCAAACAGAGGTTTATTCACCTTATAAGGACTATACTATAGAAGTTAAAGCGCCGCTTTATACAATGGTAGAGTTGGCTGGAAATATAGTGGAAAATACAGAAGGCACGGTAGTATTCCAAAATGTTATAGAAGGGGACTATACCCTTGAAGTTTATGACAAAAATGGTAGTCTAGATAGATATAGTCAAAAAATTACTGTAGAAGAGGAAAAAACTGAATTTGAAGTCCAGGGTATGAGCCTATCACAACTAGGATATGAAAAAATAAGTGCATTTACAAATGAGTTCTATCATGACTACCTAGATGGTATAAAAAATAAAGAGACTGTATTTTTTGATGCTTATGTAGAAAGTAAGGAAAAGGATAAGATAGTTAATGAATATACAGAGTGGTTTATAGATAAAAAAAATGTAGTAGATGCGAAAGTGAATATAGAAGTTCAGCAAGTTAGACTAAAAAACTCTAAAGAAGTAGAGATGAAAGTTTTGGAAGTTATCACACTTGAGAATCAAGAAGAACAGGATAAAGTAAATTATCAAATAGCGATTAAGTGGAGTAATTTAATAGATATTTCGGAGGATAACTATAAGATTAAAGAACGTTATTTGACAGAGAGTTTAGTGTCCTATCAAGATGAGATGGGAAATTGGTTACAGTATTAATAAATAAAGATTGAAGTTTTATAGAAATTTGATAAAATAGATGTACAATCTATATACATACGAAAGTACCCAACTACTGGGTAAGGAGGAAACCTGTGAGATACGAAACAGATATAAGTGATAAATCTTCATTAAGGGGGAGAGTATTTAGCGAAATTAGAGAGGCTATTCTAGAAGGTGAATATAAGCCTGGGGATGTGCTAAGAGAGACTACTATTGCCCAAAGGATGAATGTAAGTAGAACACCGGTTAGAGAGGCTATAAGACAATTAGAGTTAGAAGGGCTAGTACACTCGATACCTAACAAGGAAACTATTGTTTCAGGGATAACTAATGAAGATGTACATGATATATTTATGATTCGCACACGTCTAGAAGGTTTAGCTGCCAGATATGCGGCAGAGCGCATTACAGACAGAGAGATTAAAGAGATGGAAGAGGTGCTTGCACTTACTGAATTTTATGTATCGAGAGAGGATATTAACGAACTCAAGGGTCTTGATCATAAATTCCATGAGATTATGTATAGAGCAACAAAAAGTAAGATACTGACACACGTATTATCAGATTTTCATGATTATATTCAAAATGCTAGAAAAACTTCTATTGCAACCCCAGGAAGAGCAGAAAAGCTTTTAGAAGAACATAAGGATATTTATGGGGCAATTAGAGATAGAAATGGGGATGAAGCAGAGAAACTTCTCAATAAGCATATAGCCAATGCAGTGCATAATATGAAATTAGATTAGAAAAAGGACTTATATATTAAATGAAACTTATGTTACAAAGGCCTGATTACGATAGTTTATCGTAGTCAGGCCTTTTGGGTTTTACTCAGCAAGTTCTAGAAGTTGCTCGCTTAAAATCTCCCAATTTGCATAAAGTTCTGTGACACAAGTATCTAATTGTTCTTTTTCTGTCATTAATTCACGTGATTTATCAAAATCAGTATAAATTTCTTCCAGGCAAAGGGCGTCATCTATTTCGGAGATACGTCCCTCTTTAAGTTCAATTTCTTTTTCTATATTTGTAAGGTTTGTTTGTATTTTTTTGATTTTCGTCTGTAATTCTTTTTGCTTTTGCCAATCTAATTTGTTGACAGAAGTAGGCGTAGAACTTTGTTGACCGACGGAGGTTGTGGTAAACTCTTTTTTCTTTTCTTGGTAGTAATCATAATCCCCAAGGTAAGTGGTCATATGATGAGGCTGCATCTCAAGTACTTTAGTCGCTGTTTGATTAATAAAGTAACGGTCGTGAGATACGTAAAGTACAGTGCCATCATAGTTGCTAAGTGCACGCTCTAAAACTTCTTTAGACATAACATCTAAATGGTTAGTAGGCTCATCTAGTATAAGAAAGTTGGCTTTAGAAAGCATGATTTTAGCAAGTGCCACACGGCCACGTTCCCCACCACTAAGTGTAGAGATAGGTTTAAATACATCTTCACTTGTAAATAAGAAAGCAGCAAGGACATTGCGAATATGACCATTAGTTAAATCAGGGAAAGTAGCTTGAATCTCACCCATAATCGAATTCTTTGTATCTAGAGTTGAATGCTCCTGGTCATAGTAGCCTATTTGGACACGGCTACCTAGTTTGAACTCACCAGAATTAGCTTGTAAATGCTCTAAGATAATTCTAAAGAGAGTTGTTTTACCTACACCGTTTGGTCCGACGATAGCTACTTTGTCACCTTTTTTGATTTCAAAGTTAATATGGTCAAAAAGCTGCTTGTCTTTAAATGCCATACTTAAATCATGAACCATAAGCACATCATTGCCACTTGTGATTTGAGGTGCGAGAACTAGGTTCATAGGCTTATCATCAATCATAGGCACATCCATAACCTCTTGCTTTTCAAGAAGCTTTTCACGGCTACGTGCACGTTTGATAGACTTTTCACGGTTGAACTGTCTAAGCTTTGCAATAACAGCTTTTTGATGAGCAATTTCTTGTTGTTGCTTTTCATATTGGTGCATAGCCACTTCATAAGCCTTTGCACTTTCAATAATGAAATCACTATAGCTACCATTGTACATAGCGGATCTACCAAATTCGATATGTACAACTTTATTAACCACCTTATCTAAGAAGTATCTATCATGTGAGATGATAATAACAGCACCCTTATAGGATTTTAAAAAACCTTCTAGCCACTCAATCGCTTGGATATCTAAATGGTTAGTAGGCTCATCTAATAAAAGTAAACTAGGTTCTTCAAGAAGAAGCTTAGCTAAGGCAACACGTGTTTTTTGTCCACCAGATAAGATAGAAATAGGTTTTTCATAAACTTCAGGGGTAAAACCTAAACCTTTTAAAATACCTTTTACTAAACTTTTATATTCATAACCTTTACTATTTTCAAAAACACGTCTTAATTCGTCGTAAGTATGAGTAAGTTCTAGAGAATGCGTTCTAGAAATCTCAAGCTCAATTTCGTTTAATTTCTTTTCAAGGGCAATGACATCATCAAACACATGAATAAGTTCATCATAGACGCTACGCTTAGAGTCTAAGTCCATATGCTGCTGAAGATACCCAATAGAGCACTCTTTGGCATAATATACATCACCTTCGTCAGCAGATATTTCCTTAGTAATGATTTTGAATAAAGTAGTTTTACCCGCTCCGTTATTTCCAACTAAGGCAACTTTTTCATTATCTTCTATGTGGAAATTAATATCTCTTAAAATTATTTCTTCATTAAATAGCTTTTTTATATGGTTACATGCAATAATCATAAAATAACCTCCCAAATTGTTAACTTAATAGTAACAGAAAAACAAATAAAATAAAAGAATCTAATGTGGATATAAAATAAACTAGTAGTATATGGGGCATAATATGGATGAGTTACATTGACAAAAAAAAAACTAAAGTGATATACTAAAGCTAATACATAGTTAAGGAGTGAAGGAAGTGACAGAAGAAAGAAAAATTTCTATGGCAGTAGTTAGACGATTGCCAAGATATTATAGGTACTTAGGTGAACTATTAGATAATGGTGTAACTAAGATATCCTCACGTGAATTAAGTGATAAAATGCAAGTTACCGCTTCACAGATTAGACAAGACTTAAACAACTTTGGTGGATTTGGCCAACAAGGATATGGATATAATGTAGAATACTTACACGCAGAGATCTCAAAGATCTTAGGTCTAGATAAAAAACATAAAATGATTATTGTAGGTGCAGGTAATTTAGGTCAGGCATTAGCTAACTATACATCATTCTCTAAAAGAGGCTTTGAATTATGTGGGATATTTGATATTAACCCAAGGCTTGTAGGCATGAGTATCCGAGGCATTGAAGTAATAGATGTAGATAAGATGGAGCAGTTTGTTAAGACAAATCACATAGATATTGCTATCTTAACATTGCCAAAGACAAGAGTTAAAGAAGTAGCAGAGAATCTAGCTGAATGGGGAATCCGAGGCTTATGGAATTTCTCACCTGTTGACTTATTCTTGCCAGATACAGTAGAAGTAGAGAATGTACACTTATCTCACTCTCTTATGACGTTAGCTTATAAGGTGAATGAGAAGCAAGTACTAGAATAGCAAGGGATATACGTCATCCAATATAAAACAAATTTAAAAATGTTCATCTATCTTGAATTAAAAAATATTCAGGGTAGATGGACATTTTTTGTGTTGAAGTATTTAGATTTCCGATATAGACTTATAATTAAAGAGATTTAAAGTAGATAAGTTAGGAGGTAAAGGTATGCTGAAAAAGTTAAAAAATATAGTAGAACCGATCATAGGATATGGAATTGTAGCT
>JAVVPO010000107.1:0-6178 GCA_036655715.1 Cellulosilyticaceae bacterium
TCTAAGCACTCTTTCACGGAGTGTTTTTTGTATCACAATACCAAAATGCCCCTCTGGTCATACACACTTCCACTATCACCTTGATGCCTTATTGCTCTATCAAGTGCCATGATTGTAGCAACAGCACCATCTATCTTCTCTGTACTTTTCTCCTTATCAGGTTTAATGTTACCTGCTGGATCTGTCTTAACAAAGATGTTATCCATCATCCATCTTAGGACTGGATTACCTCCATGCGCTAAGTTCTTCTCTAATGTAAGTTTCATCAGCTCTTTAGATGGTGGACTCATATCTTTATAGCCTTGGCCGAATGGTACTACTGTAAAGCCCATACCTTCTAGATTTTGAGTCATTTGAACTGCCCCCCATCGGTCAAAGGCTATTTCTCTAATATTATATTTAGTGCCTAGCTCTTCAATAAAAGCTTCTATGTATCCATAGTGGACTACATTTCCTTCTGTTGTCTTAATATGTCCTTGTTGCTCCCATATGTTATAAGGCACATGGTCACGTCTTACTCTTAGTTTGAGGTTTTCTTCTGGTATCCAGAAGTAGGGCAATACTTCATACTTTTCTTCTTCACTTCTTGGTGGAAATACGAGTACAAAGGCTGTGATATCTGTAGTACTTGAAAGGTCAAGTCCTGCAAAACATTCTCTTCCTTTGAGAACGTCTACATCTACTACAAAGTTACATTCATCCCATTTATCCATAGGCATCCATCTGAGTGATTGTTTTACCCATTGATTAAGTCTTAGCTGGCGAAATAAGTTCTCTTCTGCTGGATTTTCAGTAGCACTTTGATAAGCATTCCTTACCTTCTCTATATCTATGGTGTGTCCTAGTGAAGGATTTGCTTTATACCAGTTGGCTTCAAGTCCCCAATCATCTGTATCTTCTATTCCATAGATAGCTGGATAATAGGTAGTATCTATCTTTCTTCCCTCAAGAATGTCTGTAGCTTTCTGATGTTGTTCGAAGCAAATGGAGTTTCTATCATTACCAGCTGTAGTGATAAGAAAGAATAAAGGCTGTGTTCTAGCATCTCCAGAACCTTTGGTCATAACATCAAAGAGCTCTCTGTTGGGCTGACTATGTAGCTCATCAAAGATAACTCCATGCACATTAAGTCCGTGTTTCGTATAGGCTTCTGCTGATAATACCTGATAGAAGCTATTGGTGGGTTTATAGACTAGCCTCTTTACTGACATAATAGGTTTAATCCTTTTTTTGAGTGCCGGGCATTGTTCCACCATTTCTACTGCTACATCAAATACAATAGAAGCTTGTTGTCTATCAGAAGCACAGCCATACACTTCTGCTCCCCATTCTGCATCTCCACAAGTTAGGAGTAATGCAACTGCTGCTGCAAGCTCACTTTTTCCATTTTTCTTAGGGATTTCTATATAAGCTGTGTTATATTGCCTAAACCCATTCTCTTTAACAGTTCCAAATACATCCCTAATGATTTGCTCTTGCCACGGTAATAATTCAAAGTTAACACCTCTCCATTGGCCCTTTGTGTGTTTGAGGCAGTTAATAAAGTCAATAGCATGTTTAGCTTTATCCTCATCATACATTTTTCTTTCCTCCCATCATGAGCATCAGTTCCATTGGATCTTCCTCTTCTACTACCTTATTAACATTGATACGTGTTCGTGAAGAAGGGGTAAGGCCAAATTGCTCACAGAACTTATTCATGATCTTAAGATAAGTCTGTGCAATAGAGACTTGTGGTACTTGCTGCCAATAACCGCTTGGTGTTTTGACAATAGTTCCATGCTTGGTGATGAACTCTTCTGCTTCCTTCCATCTTGCATAGGCTTGGCAATAGCCTGCAAAAGCTGCCATATCTACTTCAGTAAGTACCCCGAGTTGTTCCAGTTGCTTAGATATCCTGCGCCATTCTTTCTTAGCTTCAGCCTCTAACCATGTAGGACACTTAGATGCCTTGGTATTTGGCTTAGGTTCGTTAGTATTCAGAGATCTTTTTCCAGGATTGCCCTCTAGTAATTTTACTGCCGTAGGCTTGGGTTTTCTGCCTGCTTGTGCCATCTTGTTCACTTCCTTTCTTTTAACAACAGAAAAAGCCTACCTTAGGTAAGCTTCTCTATTAATTATATTATTTTAGCCCTGTAACATTCTTTCTGCATATTTAACTGTTTGTTCCATTACAGCCATACAGATAATTCCTTCGATTTCTTCTACTGTAGGGTTAAGAATTTCCTCGTATTTCAATCGAGCTTCTTCACCTAACCATTCATGTACAGGTATTTTATATTTATCATAATAAGTTCTATACATATCACAGCTAAAAGAATCCTTTACTACTTGTTCCCATGTTTTTTTCATTTGTTTTCTCACTCCTTATAAAATATTTATTATAGCTTATACCTGCAATTTAGTCTAATAAAGTATTAGTCTAAAAGTCATCCTCAAAGCCATTAACTACTTCTACAATTTCTTCTATATTTTTAGCTACTGCCTCATTAAGTTTAGTTAACCGTAGCTTGTTGTCTTTGTATCCTCTAATAATCGTATCAAGGTAAGTCTTACTAGGTTCAGCTGGATAATCTTGATATCTCCTAGCCATTACATAGGCCATGGCTTCTATCCTACTTTCATCTTTCAGATCAACTTCTATAGTTTTCTTCGTATAAAGGCTTGGGTAACCTTCGTATCTATCAAGAGCTACTTCACACTCGGGTGTGATTTCCCAAAGAACAATAGGTACACTCCCTTCTTGGCTTCTTTCGATATTAGCTACTCCCTTAGTTAATCCTCGAAAAGTTAATCTATAATCCTTCACTTCACCTGTGCCTATTACCACTGCTGCAGGGCATCTCATTCCCATTTGTTTAAGGTTCATATTACTACCATAAGCAGCGTAGATTTTAGTTTTCATATGCTTTCTCCTTTCAATAAAGGGAGGTTCTTTCCTCCCATTTATTCACTGCCTCTAGTTCAAGCTATATTTCTCCAAGCTGAATTACCTGATAGATTTCCCAGGAAATGGTATCTGCAAGTTTTGAATTCTTCTCCATTTAATCCTAGTCTTAGCATCCAGCATCTAAAGGTGTACTTTTCATTATCTGTTTGAGTTCTTCTTGCACTTGCTGTCTTTTGCCTGAGAGCTTGATGGCTAAGGGCTAGACAAAATTGAATATATGCTTTGATTTTGCCAGCATGCAGGGTGCTGTTAAAAAGTCTAAATTCTACTGTTCCTTTGGTAAATGTACTATGAAGGTTAAGTCCATAGTATCTACTTTGATGATAATGTTTAGTTCTAGGCTCGTTCCCATATCTTTCATACCAAATATCCGCTAGAGTCTCTAAACTCTTTGGCTTTTTTTGATTAATGGCTTGAATAAGCTCTTCATTAAGTTTTTTGCAATATCTAAGCCTTTCTGAATCAATTTCTAGCGCCTTATAGAGTAGTTTTTCTTTGCTCGCTACTAAGTTAACCAAGTTCTTAAGACTATTAGGTGTGTGTTTATACGCATCTATATGGATATGAATGCCACACGTTTTATTCGTAATGCCCCCCTCTGTTCTCAAAGCCCTGACTATCTCTTGTAGCGGCTCGATATCTTCATAGGTGAGTATAGGGCTAACTAACTCTACCCTATACTCTGCTGTTGCATAGACCATTCCTAGTCCCTGTTTCTTTTGTGCTTGAATACTTGAGTCTGAAACAATCTTCCAAGTTCTGCCCTTTAAATCTCTTACATGGTAGGCATCATACGTTCCACCAATATGTGAAGAACATTCTGCTCCTAATTGTGTCTTAATACACTCTGCAGCTTCTTTTCTTGTAATGCCAGTGAATTCAATTTCAATGCCAAACATTTGTGTTCTCATGACTTGAGCTCCTTTGTAAATGTGTTTTCCCCTTCGGGTAGTACACATGTTAACTCTATATCCACTATAGTTGTAGGGCTCTAAAGCACATACATTTCACAAGAAACACAACCATTATTAGTGCTTATGACACAAAAATAGGAGTCTACTTCCCAAGAACTCTTTCAAGTCCTTTCATAGCTCCTGTTATATTTCCACTAATGATTTGGCCTTTTATTGTTCTTAATTGCTGCCTATTCAGTTTATCTTTATTTTTCTTAAGAAGTAACAACGCCTGTTGCTTGTTCATGGTTTTCAACCACCTTTGAATAAGGTATCTTTTCATTCTCTCTTAATAAAAATATATCAATATTAGTGCCTTTATGTTCAGCATATCTTTTCACAATAACATCTGCATATCTTTCATCTAACTCTATGGTATGGCATATTCGATTAGTTTGCTCACAAGCCATAAGCGTAGAACCTGAACCACCAAACGGATCAAGAACGATGCAGTTAGTCATGCTGCTATTTTGAATAGGGTAAGAGATAAGTGCTATTGGCTTCATTGTTGGATGAAGTTCATTTTTAGAAGGTCTATCAAAGTTCCATATAGTGCTCTGCTTTCTATCACCATACCATTTATGCTTACCTGATTTCTTCCATCCATAAAGTACAGGTTCGTGTTTCCAATGATAATCACTACGACCTAATACTAAACTCTGTTTTGCCCAGATACACACCCCAGCAAGATAAAGTCCTGAGTCATTGAATGCTTTTCTAAAGTTAAGTCCTTCTGTATCTGCATGAAATACATAAATACAAGCATCATCAGCCATATGATTTTGCATGTTTGAAAAGGCTTTATATAAGAAGTTATAGAAGTCATCTTGCTTCATATTATCATTTTGGATTCTACCTGCCTTAGCTTCATAAGCCACATTATATGGGGGATCTGTTACTACTAGATTTGCCTCTTTACCATCCATTAGAGTTTCATAAACCTTAGATTCTGTACTATCGCCACAAATCAATCGATGTCTTCCAAGTAGCCATACATCACCTTGCATAGTCATAGGTATTTCAGTTAGTGCATCATCTACATTAAAGTCATCTTCCTGGATGTCCTTATCATGTAGGTTGTTGAATAACTCATCAATCTCTGGAGGATCAAATCCTGTAAAAGATATGTCATAGTCCATTTCTTGTAAGTCTTTAATCAGTTCCCCTAAAAGCTCTTGGTTCCACTCACCAGATATTTTATTAAGGGCTACATTCAGCGCTTTCTCCTTAGTCTTATCCATTTCTATTACTACACAGTCTACTTCTGTAAAGCCTAAGTGTCTAAGTACTTTCCATCTTTGATGCCCTCCAATAATGGTTAAGTCTCTATTCACTATGATTGGATCTACATAGCCAAACTCATCAATACTTCTTTTGATTTTCTCATACTCAGCATCACCAGGTTTTAAATCTTTTCGTGGATTATAACTTGCTGGTCTTAAAGTATCTATTTGTAATTTTTTAAACTCCACGTTCTTCACTCCATTCTTCTACTTTGTCTATTTGCACTTCTCCAAAGCGAGCATTTATATAGCAGCTATGGCTGCAATACTTCCTGCTGTTATTTCCATATACCTCAAACTCTTTTTTGCAATAACTACAGGTAAAAGTATAGAAGGCATTTTGTTTTCGGATTCTCTTATCTTGATTTTCTATCCACCAAGACCTTCTACACTCATTTGAACAAAATTTTCTATGCCTTCCTTTACCCTTCTGAGTTAATGTGGTATTACACTTTAGGCAAAATACGTGATTCTTTTCTATAAGTGGGGTATTAAGTTTAATAACTTCTTTTGGCCCACTTAAATGGTGTCTTTTACAGTAGCTCCTCACAGAGTCTCTAGATAATCCAAGTACTGTTGCAATGGCCTTATAGCCAAGACCTTGAAGTCTTAATTCATAGATTTTTTGCTTTTGCAATTTGGTCATCTAATGTCTTACTCCCTTTCTATCTTGCGATTAAGTATGTGGCTAGCTTAATAAAGTAGGTATTTTTGAATAAAAGTTATGCAAATTAAGTTATCTTAAACCGAAGTATTCTTGATAACAAAAATAGCCACTAACCTTGGCACAACAAAGGATTAATGACTATTGGAATTTTATTTAAGTTTATATTATTTGGCAATTCAAATTACTTCTAGAATTATTGATGCTCAAAGCCTAGGAAGTATTATTAGCCTATCTTCTTAATACCCCCTCTATTCAATTATGCGAAAATCCACACGAAGGGGCGCATCGGTCTTGATCATCAAGGGTTGTAGGGATTTCACTCCCC
>JAVVPO010000108.1:0-6002 GCA_036655715.1 Cellulosilyticaceae bacterium
AAGCTAATGCTTCGGATCTTATTTCACATCCAATTTTGCTATTAATCAACTCACTCACCTCTTCCTTTTCTATTACTCAAGTAAATTTCCTTCTATATATGACTTATAAATATATTCAGGAGATGAAATATAAACTGTGTTATAGTAATCATCTATTTGATCTGGTAGCCATGAGTTATACACTTCTATCATCTTCTGTATATAATCTTCTCCTAGCTCCAAAATTAATCTACTATATATCTTTCCTATATTCCAATATGATGGGATTACAAACTCCTGACAAGATAAATTATCGTACTCCCCTGGTATTATCTCATATTCTTCTATAAACTCATCCGCTATTTTTTCAATGTTTTCACAGTGAAGAATATCTGCATCCAAATAGATTAGGGATAAACCTTCATATCCAAGTTTATTTACTATATAGGTACTATCATTCATCGTTTTTCGTCCCATATATTCTATTAAACTACAAGTATAATAGAGATCAGATTTGATGTTTTTTGAATCGCACATCTCTTGTCACCTCCTCTGCATCTTTATACTTAATAGTTTCTAATGCCTTCTGCGTATGAAATGAAATCTGGTGGGTCGGATGCTTAAACTTGGCTAGTGCCCAAAATGCTTCTCTACTTATTCGTTTCTCTAAGAATTCCGTTATATGATCATACACTTCATCATCTGCCATAGGCCCCTCTACTATATCGTATTCATGAGCACCCCCTGCTCTACAATTGATGATGAAATCTAGCCATTCTTCTGTCATTGTATCAAACTTCATGATTTTCAAATCATAGTTAGGTGCGAACTCATATCTACTTACATAGCCCTTACTTCTTCCCTTTGCAGCCCACCGCTTAGCTTGTTTATCTATAATTGTACAATAAAATCCATAACCAAAATCCTTTGTATACTTCCCAATCCTTACTTCAGGAATTTCTACAATCACCTTACTTCCATGGTGTAATGTGTATTTTTCTTCATTTAGCATTCTTATCACCTCTTTTTATAAATTCCTCTGCATCTACTTTTTGGTCTAAAAGGAATATTGCTGATACGATATTTTCTATCTCTACAAGTGTTTCTTTGCTATATCCATTTACATTGATCAGCACATATTCAAAGTTCATAGCGTGGTTACCGAATAAATCAGCTTGATATATACACTTTCAAATATTCCTTTACAAATCAAATAAATCCATCGCATCCTCATCTTCAATAATACGTTCACTTCTTTGCCCAGCTTTCTTGAGAAGTGATTCTGCCATATCCACAGTAGTCTCTTCGATGAACTGTGCGATGTCTATACTTCTGAGAGTGAAAAATAGTTCAGGGTTTTCATCAAGTCTTACTCCTACTCCGTAGAGTACGGCAGCTACGTGCTTGCACATCGTTGCCCAGTCGGGGCAGCTGCATCCTAAATGGATATCCTTGGGTGACGGGAAAAGCCCATTTTTCTTGTTCATAAAAATTTCTCCTAATGCCTTAGGGAACTTGCCTGCTACTAATTCTTCGAAGGAGTCTATCTTGCCTTCACAAGCTAGAATGAGTTTCTGCCAAGACTCTTTACTCATGGGTTTGATAGTGATAGTAATCTTGTAAGGCGATCTGCCACTACCACTTACTAGTGCCTCTATCTCACCCTTCTTGATCTGAAGATCTAGTACTGCACCATGTCTTATATAGCTTCTCCCTCTTGGGAGTCTATTCCCATAATCTGAGTAACTCTCTAGATTTTGGTTCCATGCTATGGCCCACCAAGTAGAGGCAAGTTTGGTTCCTTTGATGATGACCGGCTTTACATCTCCTTGTTTTTTCTTTAGTTTGTCTAATTGCTTTTGGTTGTTAATTTTCTTCTGTTCTACAGGTACGTATTCTGGAAATCCATAGTATCTACTCATAGGTCATCTACCTTTCTCTAGAGGGATAATTTGAACAAGGATAGGAGCTCTTCATTATTCATCTCTGTAATCCAGTTTTCCTGAGCTTCTGGTATAATCTGTCTGGCTAAACTGTTTTTACTTTCTATCATCTCATCTATTTTTTCCTCTATGGTGCCTTGGGTGACAAATTTGTGGACTATGACATTCTTTTCTTGTCCGATACGGAAGGCTCTATCTGTAGCCTGGTTCTCTATAGCCGGGTTCCACCACCTATCAAAATGCACTACGTGGTTGGCAGCTGTGAGGTTAAGTCCAACTCCGCCAGCCTTGAGTGAGAGTACCATGAACGGGATATAGTCTTCTCCTTGGAACTTCTCTACGAGTTGTTGTCTCTTGGCAACAGGGGTTCCTCCGTGAAGTACTAGCCCTTTGTGCTCAAAAATAGTTTCTAGGAATTGGCTAATAGGCTCTGTCATTTCTTTGAACTGTGTGAAGATGAGTACGCGCTCTCTCTTCTCATAGATGGTCTCACATATTTCACGTAGTCTGACATACTTGCCACTTTCTGATTCGGTGTACTCTTCTTGTCCTAGGTACTGATCTGGATGGTTACATATTTGCTTAAATTTCATAAGTGAAGCGAGGATGAGTCCTTTTCGCTCTATACCTTCGGAGGACTCTAATTTTTGTGTTAGTTCCTTGAGTAATCTGTTGTAAAGTACAGCCTGCTTCTTGGTGAGAGTTGCAAAGGTTTTCATCTCAATTTTATCTGGTAAGTCTGATATAACGGTCTTATCTGTTTTGAGCCTACGCAAGATAAAGGGACTTACAACTTGCTTCAACCTTGTATTGTAGGCAGGATTTTGCCCTAATTTTTTCATAAAAGCTTTAAATTCCTTAGGTGTCCCTAATAATCCAGGATTGAGGAAGTCAAAGAGTGACCATAGATCTGATAAGCTGTTCTCAATAGGCGTACCTGTCATGGCTATTTTGAATCTTGTTTGGATTTGCTTAGCAGCTTTTGACTGCTTTGTTCCTGCATTTTTGATAGCCTGCGCCTCATCTAATATGAGAAGATCCCACTTCATCTCATTTAGCCACTCATATTTAAGCAACATACTGTAGGTAGTAATAAATACTTCATGCCCTGCTAGCAAAGTCTCTTGCTGCTCCCTTGTCCACTCTTTCTTTGTCTTGGCACCTGCCCCCGAAGGATGTAAGATATGATACTTGATAGAAGGTGCAAACCGGGTAATCTCCCTTTCCCAGTTCCCCATAAGTGAGGCAGGTACGACTAGTAAGGTCTTTGCAGAGTATTGCTTCCTTGTGTGATTAAGTAAAGCTATAATTTGAATGGTCTTTCCAAGTCCCATGTCATCGGCTAGACATGCACCTAGTCCTAGTTGCTTCATATAATATAGCCAAGACAACCCTTTTTGCTGATAGGCACGTAATGTGGCATGGAAGTTTGGACCAGTTTCTATATCTTCTAGATTCTCAGGCCTTGTTAGATTGCTTAGTGTCTGAGTGAGCCACTCTCCATTTGATATCTCTACTTCGCAAATATCCTCGTTGATATCTACAAGCTTTTGTGTATTTAGCTGTAGTTTCATGACTTCTAGAATAGTCATATCTTCTTGCTGAGTAATGTTTCTAGCTTCTTCAAAGGCTTCTAGTACTTGCTCTAACTTCTTGTGATCTACCTCTACCCATTTACCTTTGAGTAGGGTCAGCCCTTCACTTTCTCTTAGGAGCTGTTCTATCTCTTCTGGCGAAAGAACCTCTTCGCCCATTGATAGACGAAGGTCAAAATCCATAAGGGCCTCTTGCCCCACTTTTGAAGGGGTCTTCTCCCCTACCTTAAGGCTAAGCCTTAGGTTGTTGGACCTTTGTTTCCACCAATTTGGCATACGACATAGAATACCTGACTCTTCATAAATCGGTATTTCCTTGAGGAATGTGTACGCATCTTGCTCATTAAAAGCTATGGGATGGAAAATCTCTCCGCTCTCCATGAGCCCTGAGATAAATGTACTCCTTATAGAAGCTTTATTCACTGTGGCTAATAGGTTTAATAATTTTTCACTATCATTTTTATATTGGACCAGTGCATGTTTAAGAGGAACATGTTTGGATTTGCCTTTAATCTCTGCTTCCTCTGCATACGTAGCAAGAAACGCAAAAGGATACTCTTCTTTCTTACTCTCTACCAAGTGAAAAAACACACGACCAACTGTGTGAATAGATGCCTTTTGGTTGGCTAGATACTCTTCTACACTTCCCTTGAACTCTGATATCTCTCTAGCAAATATTTCATCCAACTTAGCTACTATATGCTCTATCCACTGCGCATCTAAGTACTCTGTTCCATTCATATAAGGTGCTTCTCGCAGTAGCTTTACTACAGCCTCTTCTTCTAGGGTAATGCTGGCCTTCTCTCTTAGCTGTTCTATCTCTGGATTTTTGGCTATAGCCGTCAGGAAAGCTTTACTTAGGCTATGTAGAAATCCTATAGACACACTTATTTCTCCCCCTGTATAAGTTGTCCCCAAGATATAGAGGGCGTGATAGGGGTTTTCCTGATAAGTTTGATAAATAGTTTCTTCAAATGCGCTCTTTTTTTCATCTTTTTTGCTAGTAGATTTAAAATCTATTTGAAATCCTTGCGGTCTTATGCTCGCGATGAGTGCCATAGGTAATTTTCCTTTCTTTTGTAGGTATCGTATGATCTATACATTCATTAACCCTCCTGTAAATTCTATAATGCTTAATGATTATAGTATACCCAAACTTTGTATTGTTTACAAATTAAAAACTTTTCTATTTGTTTATAGATGGGATTTTTTGATATACTATAGAGATAAGAAGTTTAAATTATATTTCACACTACCTAATACGGAGGTTTTTATGACATATGACATACGTTGGAAACAAAGATACTCCAACTATTCCAAAGCACTAACACAGCTTACTGAATTTATAGATCAACCTAGTCTTAACAAGTTCGAGGTGCAAGGACTTATTCAATGTTTTGAATATACTTTCGAACTGGGCTGGAAAACTATGAAGGATTATCTTGAACAAGAAGGTTTTGATGTGAAAACGCCAAGGGCTTCTATTCAAACGGGCTTTCAAATTGGTCTCATCCAGAATGGACACGCTTGGATTGATGCCCTAGAGAAACGTAATCTTATGGCCCATACTTATAACGAGTCACTTGCACAAGATGCCGAAAAACTTATCCGTCACACTTATTTTGATGTACTTAAGGCACTTCATTGTAGCATGGAGAATTTCTTATGAGATTCGGACTACTGCCATCTGATTTATGTTATATTGCGGATACTTTAAAGCGGTTTCCTGAAATCAAAAAGGCCCTTCTATTTGGTTCTAGGGTAAAGGGCAATTACAAACCTGGTTCTGATATCGATATTGCTATAGTAGGTGAGCAGATTAACTTTGATACCTTATCAAGGCTTCATGCTATTTTAGAGGAGCAAAGTCCACTTCCTTACCTTTTTGACATTGTAGACTATACCCATCTCGATCACCCAGAGCTTAAGGATCATATCTCACGGCTAGGTGAAGTTATTTTTGAAAGATAACGCAAAAAAAGGCAGACGCTATCCCGATTAGGGACAGAGCCTGCCTTTGACTATCTCTAGGAATTTGCCTCCCCCTTGCGTTTAAGTTATATCCTTAAACACAGGCTCATTCCTCGAGTTAGGTGTAGCTTGGTGATAAGACTTTCTTTTCCTTGGTGGTGCTAGGCTAGCTTCGGCTTTGGGTGATAGGCTCTAGAGGTGATGGATGTTCGTATAGCTCATCATGACTCATTGCATGTGGGGGCATCAGAAATGCATCTGTGACTTAGGCGTATGACGGGCGGCGTTGGCTGCGTAGGACAACGTTGGTCAATCGGTCTTATGCTATTATTACTTGTAGAGTGGCTACACGCAAACTACAAGGGGATATTCTCATCCTGAAGACCTATGCTTCATTCCACCAAGGGGGGAGTGTGATGAAACTTTTATCTTCTGGCTGAGAATCGTAGGTGTAAAAGTGCTCACCGCTAACCGGTGTGGGTGATTGCCTTTACACCTCTATATATACCCTATG
>JAVVPO010000109.1:0-5940 GCA_036655715.1 Cellulosilyticaceae bacterium
CTTTTTATTTAAATCTATTTTACATCAAAACCGAAGTAGTTCACTGTATTGTTGTAAGAAATATCTGATACAAGTTGTCCAAGTGTTTCCATATCTGCTGGATACTCACCATTTTCTACCCATGTTCCAACTAAGTTACAAAGGATACGACGGAAGTACTCATGTCTTGTGTAAGAAAGGAAGCTTCTTGAGTCTGTAAGCATACCGATGAAGTTTCCAAGTAATCCAAGGTTAGCGAGTGAAGTCATTTGCTCGATCATACCTGTTTTTGTATCGTTGAACCACCAACCAGAACCGTGTTGGATTTTACCTTTTGCTTCTGTACCTTGGAAAGTACCAATGATTGTACCAATTGACGCATTATCACCAGGATTTAATGAGTAGATAACTGTTTTTGGCAATTCATTTGTGATGTTAAGTGCATTGAGTAATCCAGCAAGAGCTTCAGCACATGGGTATGTTCCGATAGCATCAAATCCTGTATCTGCACCTAATTTATCAAACATATTTTTGTTTGTATTTCTGATAGCACCAAAGTGTAATTGCATTACCCAGTTGTGTTTTGCGTACTGCTTACCACAGAATACTACGATAGCTGTTTTGTATTTATCAGTTTCGTATGGAGTAAGTGCTTCGCCTTTAAGACCTTTTTGGAAGATAAATTCTAATTCTTCTGAAGTAGCTGCGATGTATGGTACATAATCAAGACCGTGGTCTGATACTCTACATCCTACTTCGTGGAAGAAGTCTATTCGGTTAGCTAAAGCTGTGCATACATCTGCAACAGTTTTAATTTCTACACCAGATACCTCAGCAAGTTTAGCGATGTACTCAGCAAATCCAGCTTTTTCAACGTTTACTGCTTTGTCAGGTCTGAATGTTGGTAATACCTGAATATCGAAAGTTTCATCGTTTTTGATAGCGATGTGGTATTCTAATGAATCGATTGGATCATCTGTTGTACAGATAGCTTTTACATTAGAAGCTTTCATGATATCTCTAACTGTCATAGAACCTGAAGTTAATTTTTCGTTACATAAGTTCCATACTTCTTCAGAAGTCTTTGGAGAAAGAGCTCCGTTGAAGTCGAAGTAACGTTGAAGTTCTAAGTGAGTCCAGTGGTAAAGAGGGTTACCAATAGCTTTTGGAAGTGTGTTTGACCATGCTTCGAATTTTTCTCTTGGTGTTGACTCAGTACCAGTGATTAACGCTTCTGGTGTACCGTTTGAACGGATTGCACGCCATTTGTAGTGATCTCCGCCAAGCCAAACTTCAGTGATGTTTTCAAAGCTTTTGTTCTCAGCTATTTCTTTTGGGTTGATATGGCAGTGGTAGTCAATAACTGGCATTTTTGCTGCATAATCGTGATAAAGAGTTTTAGCTGTTTCGTTAGAAAGTAAGAAATCTTGATCCATAAATTGTTTCATAATGATAGCTCCTTTTTTTATAAAGTAAAAGTTTCTCGTTCAATGAGTTTTGAAGAGATAACTAATTTATCAGGTACACTTTTGCCATCTAATACCTCTGTTAAGGTATTGATAGCTTGGCTACAAAGTACTTCAACCATATTATCTATGCTACTTAGAGTGGGTGATACACATTCGCAAAGTATAGAATTATTAAATCCTATAATGGAGATATCTTTGGGAATCTGATAACCACGCTTAGTAATAGCCTTGATAGCACCAATAGCTAGCAAATCTTCAGAAACAAGAATTGCTGATGGTGGGGGATTAAGGTTTAATAAGTTATCTACATAAGATTCAACTGTTTGGAGGTCTAGTGGAATCTTGATAACAAAATCCTTATTAAAAGAAAGATTACATTTTTCTAGGCCTTTTTTATAGCCGCTTAATTTTTGAGAGCTACTATAAGTCTCTACATCGTAGAGATAGGCTATATTAGTATTACCCTGTGCATGAAGTTTGCATACATTATCAACCATAGCATTGTACTCATCACATATGATGCAATAAGTATTATCAAGTTCTATAAGACCATTAATAATAATAACAGGCATATGCTGGGCAATCTTTTCAATATGTGAATTATCTTCTTTTTCTTTAAAAGTAGACCCAACTAAAATTAAAGCATCTACTCGTTTACTAAGTAAACTCTCCATGGCTTTAGATTTACCCTCTAAATCAGAACCAGTACAATAAAGCATACTGTCAAACCCATGTTTTCTTAAGGAAGATTCAATAACTGATACTGCTTTTGCATAATAAATGTCAGCTACATCTGTACAGAGAACCCCTATTATTTTCATAGAGTTGAGACCTAATCCACGTGCGAAAATATTTGGTGTATAGCCTTCGTTTTCCATCACGCGCACTATCTTTTCTTTTGTTTTTGCGCTAACGTTAGGACTATTATTAAGCACTCTAGAAACAGTGGCTATAGAAACGCCTGCTCTTTCGGCAATATCATAAATATTCATAGTAAATCATCCTTTTCTGTAAGTGCTTACACCTCATATTATAAAATTTTTGTACTCATAAGTCAAATACTTACTTATTGACAAAAGTAAAATTATTAAGCTTTTAAGCATAATAATAGATAGAAGACAAGATTTGCTGAAAGTAAAAATTGTAAGATATAACTATAAATTTTTAATAGTATTTTTAAATGGAAATAAATGAAAAATTAGAATATTAAATTCATGTATACACGATTAATATATTGACTAATACTAAAAAGATAAGTAAAATGAGAAATGTAAGCACTTACAAAAAAACGTAAGGAGGAGAAAATAAAATGAAAAAAATTCAAGATATACAAATAAATAAAGTAGCACGTCCAATTAAGGTGATTCAATTTGGTGAGGGTAACTTCTTAAGAGGTTTTGCAGATCATATGATAGATATTGCCAATGAAAAAGGTGTTTTTGACGGTAATATAGCTATTATCAAACCTATTGCATGGGGAACTGTAGATACATTTAAAGAGCAAAACAGCAACTATACATTAACTCTTAGAGGTAAATTAGAAGGAAATGTAGTAAATGATCATAGAATCATTACGTCTGTATGCGATACAATCAATCCATTTGATACTTATGAAGCTTATGCAGATCTTGCAAAATGTGAAACATTAGAATTCGTTATCTCTAATACAACAGAAGCAGGTATTGTATTTAATGGGGAAGATAAAATCGAAGAAGTTCTTTCCTCAACATATCCAGGCAAACTTACTAAATTCTTATTAGATAGATATACTCATTTTAATGGCGATGCAAGCAAAGGACTTATTCTTCTTCCAGTAGAGCTTATTGAACACAATGGTAAAAAACTTAAAGAATGTATCCTTAAATATGTAGAGCTTTGGCAATTAGAAGCTGACTTCAAAGCTTGGATTGAAAACAACAACATTTTCTGCGATACATTAGTAGATAGAATTGTTACAGGATACCCACAAGAAGCAGAGCAAATTTTTGAAGAAATCGGTTATACAGATAAATTACTAGTAGTAGCAGAGCCATTTGGACTTTGGGTTATCGAAGGACCAGCTGAAGTAGCCAAGAGATTCCCACTTGATAAAGCTGGTATGAACGTAGTATTTACAGATAACCTTAAACCATATAGAGAACGTAAAGTAAAATTATTAAATGGTGCACATACAGGGACAGTACTTGCTGGTTACTTAGCAGGCGAGGACATTGTAAGAGGATGTATGGAAGATAAGACTATTAGAACATACATGGAACAACTTATGTTTGATGAGATTGGAACAACAATTAACTTACCACAAGATGATGTAAAAGCTTTCGCTAACTCAGTTATCGAGAGATTTGAAAATCCATTCATTGATCACAGCCTACTTGCTATCTCACTTAACTCTGTATCAAAATGGAAAGCTAGAATCTTACCAAGCATGAAAGATTATGTAGCAGCTAATGGTAAATTACCAAAAGTTATTACATTCTCATTTGCAGCATTAATGGCATTCTACTATTCACAAGAACTTAACGGCAGTGTATTAGTAGGTAAAAGAGGAAATGATACTTACGAGATCAAAGATGACGGGGATGTATTAGAATTCTTCGCTGAAAACACAGCAAAACTTTCTATGCCAGAAGTAGTAAATGCATTTGCAAGTAGTACTAAATTCTTCGGTGAAGATTTAACAGCTTACGAAGGATTTGTAGAAACAGTTGTTAAGCATTTAGAAGATATCAATATGCAAGGTATGAAAGTAACTTTAGAAAAGCTTATATAGGAGGAAGCCGCATGTTAGATCGCATTAAGATTAATGAACTTGATAATGTAGAAGTTATATTACAAGAGACCCAAGAAGTACCAGCAGGACACAAAAGAGCACTTAAAGCTATCAAACAAGGTGAGCCTGTTATCAAATACGGTAGCCCAATTGGATATGCTACTTGTGATATAGAAGAAGGTGAGTGGGTACACACTCAAAACATCAAGACATTACTAGGTGATGTTTTAGATTATACTTATAGCCCAGAATTTAGCTGGCCAGAAAAAGTAGAAACTAGTACTTTCATGGGTTACAAAAGAGAAGATGGTAAAGTAGGTATCCGTAATGAAGTATGGATTATTCCTACAGTTGGTTGTGTCAATGACATAGCTAAAATCATCGAGAAACAAGCACAATCTCTTTTAGTAGAAGGTATCGATGGCATTTATGCATTCACACATCCATACGGCTGTTCACAAATGGGAGATGACCAAATTAATACGCAAAAAGTATTAAGTGGACTGATTCATCATCCAAACACAGCAGGTGTATTAGTACTTGGACTTGGTTGTGAAAATAGCCATATCGAATCACTTAAAGAAGTACTTGGAACTTATGATGAAACGAGAGTTAAATTCTTAGTATGCCAAGATGTAGAAGATGAAGTAGAAGCAGCTATGGAAGAGATGAAAGTGTTAGCGGATCATGCTGTAACTTATCAAAGAGAATCTGTAGAGGCATCTAATCTTATTATTGGTCTTAAATGTGGTGGATCTGATGGATTCTCAGGGATCACAGCGAACCCGTTAGTAGGTCTGTTCTCAGATAAGCTGATAGCGCAAGGGGGTACAACGATTCTTACAGAAGTACCAGAGATGTTTGGTGCGGAAACACTTCTTATGAATAGATGTATCAACGAAGGCGTATTCGACAAAACAGTACACTTAATCAATGATTTTAAAGAATACTTTATCAAGCATGATCAGGTTGTATACGAAAATCCTTCCCCAGGAAATAAAAAGGGTGGTATTTCTACATTAGAAGACAAATCACTTGGCTGTACACAAAAAGGTGGAAGTGCTCCAGTAGTAGATGTACTGAGTTACGGGGAAAGAGTAGAGACTAAAGGTCTTAACTTACTTCAATCACCAGGAAATGATTTAGTAGCGGCTACAGCTCTTGCTGTATCAGGAGCGCATGTTGTATTATTTACGACAGGTAGAGGGACTCCATTTGGATGCCCAGTACCAACTGTGAAGATTGCGACGAATACAGCACTTGCTACGAAGAAAAAACATTGGATTGATTTCAATGCAGGCCCAATTGCTGAAGGTAAGGATATGAATGTTGTAGCGGATGAGTTCTTTGAGTATATCTTGAAGTTGGCGTCTGGTGAGGTTCATACTAGAACTGAGGAGCAGGGGATTAGAGATTTAGCTATCTTTAAGAATGGGGTTACATTATAAGGTGGCTTTTTGAGTAGGTATATATAAGGAAGAAAGTGTGGCTCCTTTGGGGAGGTGAGAGATCACCTGCTTGAGGGGGTCTTTCTTTGTGTGAGAAAGTTTTTTGGTAAGGTCCGGTGAGAAGGGCGAGGAAGGTTTGCTCTTCGCTTTTGTAGGGAGAGGGGTAATAAAGAGAGAAAAGGTTAAGGGAGTAAGTGTTTTAGTATACCTTGTGGGTTGTTGAGAAATTGTTTAGTAAGCGTATAGTGTTCGGTTTCTTCATAGGGAGTAAGCT
>JAVVPO010000110.1:0-5637 GCA_036655715.1 Cellulosilyticaceae bacterium
GTATTGATTTATACTCAGGTCAGGCAGTTTACTTTGAGTTCATTAACAAATAGAATCTAGTGTCTTCCTATAAGGATTACTTAATTATTAGATAGGTCCGCCTGAGGGGGTGTATATCTTTCAGTTTCTAACTTCACAAATTATAAAAATCTAAAGCTTATTTTCAAGATGAACGCCGTTAACTCGCTTCGCTCAAACAGAACGGCTAAAACCCATCTTGAAAATGCGCTAAGATTTTTTATAATTTTCTCCGTATGAAACTTTCAGATATACACCCCCTCAGGCTATGCTATTAGTAATTTAGGTTGTTCCCTTTATACTACAAATACTATGTATCTAGACATTAGCACCTATCTGTATTTTTTCTGTATTTTCAAAAATTAATTCTAGCTTTATAATAACAATTTTTCATTCTATTTTAAATAAATTTATATTACAACGTACTCATATATAATTTCAATATTACTAGTTTAATTTACCGTTACCTTTTGTGGATTGCAAATTCCTTAGATGTTATATCCTCACTAGGATCAAAAGTGATGCCTTAGCTTTGATTTTCCTAATAATAGATATAAGGATTAGTAGGTATATCTACTGGATTAATAGACTGTATCTTCAGCACAGGTAAGTGTCCTATTTCTTTCGTTTCTTTGTTATAGCTTTCAATGTATTTAACTTTTGCTTTGATTTGTACCCATTGATTCTCTCTTAGTTCACCCGCGTTATCCCACTCACATCGGATACCTTGAATCCAGCTATCTGCGGCGCAGCAACTCATAATAAGTCTTGCTAGGATGAATTCATTTTCTGTGCATTCATTTCCTTTGTATACAAATCCTGTTAATTTTACTTCTTTGCCTTCCATCGACTCTAACTGCTCCGCTAGATTTTCTGCTATGTATTTAAAAGCCTTGGCATCTGATGTATTGTGATTATTTATATCTACTTCCTCTTTATGGTAGTGATTGTCCATTACCAATCCTTTGTTACTTAATGCCTGTACGCCTATTTCTGTAGGATCTATAGCTATTGCCAATAGTAAAGGAATAATAAATACAAAATTCCCCCATCTAATTTCTCCGCTTCTTTTGGCATTAAAAATTTGTTCTATCTGCACTAATGCCAATACGCCAAAAACAACCATTGCCATCAGGACATAGCCTTGCATCCTAGGATGTATATAATCATTTATTCTACCTGTCGTAAATAAGTAATAAATGAAACTTCCAAATCCAGTCAATATCCCTAACCAGACTACTTCATTAAGATTAATTTTTTTCATACCTTACACCCCCAATAGGTTAATGCCCATAGCCATTACAAAGCAGATGATACTAATTGTTAAGATTAGCTTCATAATAAACTTAGTCTTAAATCCACTACTCAGCATGAGTGTATTTTTGATATCTATCATAGGCCCTAATACTAAGAAGGCAACTATAGAACCTGTTGTAAACTGAGATACAAATGTTCTAGCGATAAAGGCATCTGCTTCTGAGCAAAGAGAAAGTATAAAGGCCATGGCCATCATGACTAAAATAGATGAAACCTCATTATTACCGATAGATAGTATCATCTCACGGGGTACAAAAGTCTGCATCATAGCTGATAAAAAAGCCCCTGCAATCAAGAATCTTCCTACACTATAAAGTTCTCTACTTGTATGTAACATAATCCCTTTCACAGAACGCCATATACCTTGCTTTTCTTTTTTCTTAATAGGTCTTTTCAAGCTTCGTTTGGTACTTTGGCATCCACATCCACAGCCTGTATCATGTTTATGCATTTTTTTAACTTTTACCTTTTTCACTTCATCTTTTAAAACGTCTGGTGAGCCCATGTATTTGCCTACCACTACCCCCACTAGAATAGCGCCTATCAATCCACCTATTCCCCTAAGCGCCATCATATTTATATCATTTCCAAATGCATAATAGGTAGATGCTAGTACTACAGGATTAACAATAGGTACGGCAAGCATAAAAGTTATTGCAATATCTATTGGTACCCCTTTTTTAATAAGCCTTTTTACAATAGGTACAATAGCACACTCGCATACAGGAAATACTATTCCCATCAAACTTCCTGCAACTAGTCCTAGAAATTTATTCTTTGGTATAATCCTAGCTATTGTCTCCTCAGATACAAATAAATGAATAAGTGATGAAATGAGCGCCCCTATCATCACAAAGGGGATAGCTTCTAAAACAATACTTAAAAATATAAGTAAAAATCCCTCCATGGCATACTTCCTCTCTTATAGCTTGTATACTTTGCTATAAGATAGATATGCACCCATGGAGGGAAATATTCTATATGGATAGATTGATTTCTTTGGTTGCTATAATGCTTACTCCTGTCCCCACAATATTTTTTACTATGATATCCCCAATTTTCACTGGTGCTTGTATTCTAACATCTTTTAAAGCATCTAAAATTTCAAATATTTTCCCCTTAGGGACATCTCTTTCTGTTTTCACAGACACTACATCTAGTTCTCCCCCATCTACAAATACAGAGGTGGTCACTATCCTTGTAGGATTAGTACATTCTTTCTCGGCATAACTTTTCCCTTTAGGGCATAGGTTACCTCTAACCTTCACTTCGCCGTCTTGACTATGTACTTCCATCATACATCCCATTGGGCAATTAATACATATCATCTCCATATCCATCACCCTTCCTCTACTATGACTTTGATACACTTAGCCTCTTTTACCTTTTGAAGTATCTCTTCTTTTAAAGTCATTTTTTCCATTTCCCCTGGTGCTATGACCTTACACTTTTTAGAGAGTACTTTTTCATTTTCTAGATAAACATTAAGTCTGCAGTTTTTATAGACATTATCGACTCTGAATTTAATATCTATAGACTTGCTCGTTATATCCCTATGCACTTTAGTAGGTATAGTATATCTCACACCACGGTCTGCTGTAATAGGTATATAGTCGCTTTGTTCTTGCATTCCTTTAATATACTTTGCAGCGCCTATAGCTGCTTCATAGCTTTCTTCTGTCACAAAATCTACTAAGTCATGTACGTGCAAGACATTTCCACATGCAAAAATTCCTTTTTTGTTAGTTTGCATCTGTTCATCTACTACAGGTCCTCCAGTTATGCCTATCTCCACTCCTGCAAGCTTTGAAAGTTCGTTTTCTGGTAGTAGTCCTACTGAAAATAAAATCGTATCACAAGCTATATACTGCTCCGTTCCTTCTATAGGCTGTAATTTTTCATCTACCTTTGCAATCGTGGCTCCTATTACTCTATCTTTTCCATGGATATATGTGACGGTATGGCTTAATTTAAGGGGTATATCATAGTCATTTAAGCATTGTACGATATTTCGTTTTAATCCTCCTGAATAAGGCATTAGTTCTACTACGCCTTCTACCTTAGCCCCTTCAAACACCATCCTTCTTGCCATAATAAGACCTATATCTCCAGAACCCACAATAAGTACTTTGGTTCCTGGCATTTTTCCTTTAATATTGACAAATTTCTGCGCTGTTCCCGCTGAGTAAACTCCCACGCACCTTGCACCAGGTATATTAATGGCTCCTCTAGGCCTTTCTCTACATCCCATAGCTAATAAAATAGCTTTGCTTTGTATCTTTAATAAACCATCTTCTTCATTAACTAATGTTACGTTTTTATCCTCATCGATAGCAATGACCATAGTATCTAGCTTGTACTTTATTCCTAGTTCCTCTATCTTCTTAACAAATCGGTGTGCATATTCAGGTCCTGTTAGCTCTTCCTTAAAGATATGAAGTCCAAATCCATTGTGAATGCATTGATTTAATATACCTCCAAGTACATGGTCTCTTTCTAATATAAGTATATCTTGTATACCTTCTTCTCTTGCTTTAACCGCTGCTGCAAGCCCCGCTGGACCGCCTCCAATAATGATTAAATCATACATTACACACGTCTCCCTTCATCCTTAAGGCTTTCTTTGATATTCCCTAGTAAGATGTGTGAATCCCCACCAAATTTTGTTACCTCTTCCACTGGGATACCTAGCTGCTCTGAGAGAATCTCTATCACTCTATTGATACAAAATCCTGATTGGCATCTTCCTCCTCCAGCTCTAGTTCTTCGCTTGACTCCGTCTATAGTCTTCGCTCCTAGTGGCCTACAAACAGCCTCTACAATCTCTGCTTCTGTTACATCTTCACATCTACAAACTATTTTCCCATAGCGTTTATCTTTTTTTATGAGCTCTCTTCGCTCTTCTTCTGTTGCCTCAGCAAATTTAACTATATTTTTTCTAATGGGATTAAAATCTTTTTTAAGCTCAGCCCTTGTCTTAGATAAGACTATTTCTCTGATAAACTCTCCAATAGCTGGTGCACTTGTAAGCCCTGGTGATTCGATACCTAGTGCATTGATAAAGCCTTCTACATCCTCAGCTTCACCTATTACAAAATCCCCTTCAGCCTCATGTGCTCTAAGCCCTGCAAATGATGTGATAAGCTGATTCATAGGTATTTTTTCTATACTTAGTCCTGCTTTTTTCATCACTTCATTCAAGCATTCTCTCGTTGTATTCCTATCTAATTTATCTTCTATATCTGTAGCTGTTGGCCCTATCAAAAGGTTTCCACTTACTGTAGGTGTTACCAATATTCCCTTACCCATATGAGTAGGCATCTGAAATAAGGTATGTGTTACTAACTCACCAGCACTCTTATCAAAAAGAAGATATTCTCCTTTTCTTGCTGTAATATGATATTTTATTCGACTTAGCCTATTGTTAATATCATCTGCATGAACACCCGCTGCATTAATAAGTATCTTAGCCTCAATCTCTTCTTTATTTGTTGCAATAGCAAAATGCTTCGCTACTTTGTTGACCTTCTCTACCTGCGTCTCTAAAAAAAACTTCACCCCATTTGCATAAGCATTCTCCGCCAGTGCAATAGTAAACTCATAAGGACAAACTATCCCCCCACTAGGTAAGTAAAGCGCTCCAACTACTTTTTCTGATAAGCTAGGCTCTCGCTTTAAAGCCTCTTCTCTATTTAAAATTTGCATAGTATCTGGCATGCCATTCTCTAACCCTCTTTGTTTGAATGCCTCTAGCTTAGGTAAATCCTCAGAGTCAAAGCACAAAAGTAGGGATCCATTTCTCTTGAAAGGAAAGTCTAACTCCACCTTTAGCTGGTCAAACATCTCATTCCCTCTAATATTAAATCTTGCCTTCATAGACCCTGGTAGTGGGTCTTCCCCAGGATGCACAATACCACTATTTGCTTTTGAAGTGCCATTAGCTATCTCACAACTTTTTTCTATTACACAGATATTTAGTTCATATTTAGAAAGTTCTCTTGCTATGGCACATCCGATAACCCCTGCCCCTATAATAGCTACATCAAACATATTTCATCTCCTCTACCAAAAAGCTGACTCCACATCAAACATATGGGCTAGCTCCTTCTTCCTATAAATATACTCTAGCGTCGCCAAAATATACCTTCATTATCCCCTTTTACAACGCTATTTATCACTCTATGCAACTAAAAAATGCGCAAAGTAGTTTTTGGCTACTCCACGCATTTTTTTATGACTATTTCTATTCTAAACTATCTACAAGCTCTTTAATTGCTTGCTTATCAAAATCATATTTATTGT
>JAVVPO010000111.1:0-5426 GCA_036655715.1 Cellulosilyticaceae bacterium
GCCTATGAAAGACTAGGTTCAAAATATGGACTAAAAACTTTTGAGCCTTATTTTGAAAAAGGGACTAAAGGAGTAGGTCGTATACCTAATCTACCTAAAGGAACAGCTGAAAATGGTGCAGCTTATATCCATGCCAGTATTTTTGGGGTCATGTCACTCTTTAGGATGGGAGAAACTAGAAAAGCTTGGACAGAACTAGAAAAAACATTACCATTTACCCATAAGCGAGTATCTGTATCACCTTATGTTATACCCAATTCTTATGGATATAATGAAGAAAAGCAAATAGATGGAGAGTCTATGCAAGATTGGCAGACAGGAAGTTCTAACGTGATGCTCAAGACGCTTATTAGATTTGTCTTTGGTGTAGAACCACACTATGAAGGCATATGGATTCAACCTTCAAGAGAAATACCTTTTAAATCTACACAATTTGTAATGACTATAAGAGGAACTGAAATAAATTTAAACTATACTCGTAACAAAGGTGAAAAACGGGAATTTATAGTGAATGGAGAAAAACAAGAGGGAATCTATGACTCTGTCATGCAACTTGAAAAATTGTGGCTAGATAATAATTTTATAAAAAATAGTAAAAAAATAACAATAGAGATTCTTGACTAATTCCTCAATTAAGGTAACAATAGAAGTATAGAAATAAAAGGAAAAATTATCTAATGAAATTTTTCTAATAACAGGAGGAATGAGTAATGAAATGTATTTACAACGGAAAAATATTAAAAGACGGTCAAGAATTAGTAGGGAAAGCATTATTATTCAATGATAAAATCGTAGATATTATAGATGAAGTAAACATACCAGCAGAGGGTGTTGAACTTATAGATGCTAAAGGAAACTATGTATCTCCAGGATTTGTAGATATTCATATTCATGGATACCATAAGGTAGATGTTATGGATGGGACAAAAGAAGCTGTTAAAACAATGGCAAAAGGGATTTGTGCAAATGGCGTAACCTCTTTCTTAGCAACAACAATGACTATGTCAAGAGAGCATATTACACATGCATTAGATGCTATTAAAGAAGCTAAACGAGAGACTGAAAAAGAAGCGATAAATGGCGCGGAAATTCTAGGTGCACATATGGAGGGACCTTACATTAGTGAGAAATTCAAAGGGGCACAAAATCCTCAGTATATTGTAAGTCCAACAGAGGAAGATGCAGAGTTCGTTAAGTCTTATGGAGATCTTGTAAAGTTGATTACTATTGCGCCAGAAATAGAAGGTGCATTGCCATTTATTAAGCAGTTACATGAAGAAAAAAATATTACTTTCTCTATGGGGCATACTGCAGCAAGTTTTGAAGAAGCTATGGAAGGCATCAAGTGTGGGGTATCTCATACAACGCATTTATTCAATGGCATGAATCCACTTCATCATAGAGAGCCAGGGGCACTAGGTGCAGCCTTAGCATCAGATGTGAGTGCAGAAGCAATTTGCGATACAATCCATATCCATAAAGGATTATTCCCATTCCTTGTTAAAGTAAAAGGAACAGATAAATTTGTTTTAGTAACAGATTGTATGTGTGCAGGTGGATGTGAAGAAGGAGAATACTCTTTAGGTGGTCAAAAAGTTATTGTAAAAGATGGTAGTGCAAGACTTGAAGCAGGGTCACTTGCTGGAAGTGTCTTGACTCTTAATGGGGCGCTTAGAAATGTATTAGAAAATACCAACTATCCTGTAGCAGAAGCTATCAAATTTGCAACAATTAATCCAGCGACAGTTATTCACGTAGAAGATACAAAAGGAACATTAGATATTGGAAAAGATGCAGATATTATTATCTTTGATGGTGGGGTGCAAATTAAACAAACCATTAATAAGGGGAGAATAATCTATGAAAACAATTAATCTAAACAATGTAACGGTATTTGTAGTAAAGGATTATAAAGCATTAAGTGAAAAGGGAGCTAGCATTATCGCAGCGCTTCTTATGACTAAAAAGGATGCTGTATTAGGACTTGCTACAGGAAGTACACCTCAGGGTGTATATGAAGAACTTGTACGTATGAACAAAAGCGGAGAGATTACCTTCAAAGGAGTACATACTTACAACCTAGATGAATACTATCCAATTGATAAGTCTAACGCTCAAAGTTATGATTATTTTATGAAAGAAAATCTATTCAATCATATAGATATAGACATGGCAAACACTCATATTCCAAATGGAATGGCGGAGAATAGTACAAAAGAAAGTAGTTCATACGATCAAAAAGTAAGAAGTATTGGCGGTGTAGATATTCAGCTTCTAGGAATAGGATCAAATGGGCATATAGGATTTAATGAGCCAAGTGATGTATTTGAGCCTATGACACATAGAGTGCAATTAGATGAGAGAACAATCAAAGATAATGCAAGATTCTTTGGTTCTATAGAAGAAGTGCCTACAGAAGCTATTACAATGGGTATCGGCACGATTATGAGTGCCAAGGTTCTATTACTATTGGCAAATGGTGAGAAGAAAGCTACTGCAATCAAAGAAATGCTGTTAGGAAAAGTTAAGCCAAGGATGCAAGCCTCCATTTTACAATTCCATAAAAATGTTATTGTAGTAGTGGATGAGAGCGCAGCATCAGAATTAATTGCTGAGTTAAAAGAATAGTTTAAAAAAACAAAATATTGAAAAAATATTTTAAATAAGATATACTGTACTTAACCAAAAGAATGACCTAAACGACTGCGTAAAAGACATAAACTTCCCGATATAATCAAAAGGATGTTTATGTCTTTTATAATTTATGAAAATAGGAGGAGTAGATTATGAAACAAGTAACAGCAGTAGTAAAAGCGGAGGCAGGGCTTCATGCGAGACCAGCAAGTATGTTGGTTAAAGCAGCAGCAGGGTTCAAATCAAGTATTAAGGTGGAAAAAGCGGGAAAGATTGCAGATGCAAAAAGATTATTATCTATACTTACACTAGGAGCTAAACAGGGGGAACTCGTAACAATAACGACAGATGGAATTGATGAAGAAGCAGCTATAAAAGCTATTAAAACATTAATTGAGACAAGCTGTTAGGACAAAATAGTAAGAGTGTATACTTAAGGGGGCAGTGTGTGGAATACCAAATTATAAAGATTTATAATAATAATGTAGTTTTAGCATTACATAAGAGTGAAGAAGCTATATTGGTTAGTAAAGGAATTGGTTTTGGTAAAAAGCAAGGGGAACTTATATCAGAAAATCGATTAATAGAAAAAGTATTCCATCAAATGCCACCATATGAAATAAATAATTTAGATGAAGTGCATCAAAAGATAGAAGAGCTTGTAGAAGAGATTGTTCAGCTTGCGGAGATAAAAATAGGTAAGCTAAATATTAATACTGGGAAAGCCCTAGTAGAACATATTGAATTTGCAATGGAAAGACTTAAAATGGGAATTAAGATAGAAAATCCATTTATAGATGAAATTATAATGCTTTATGAAGAAGAGTATGAGATTGCTAGAGTAGTAGGAGAGTTGATTTCTAGGCGGTTTGCTATGGATATAGGTGAAGAAGAACAAGGTTTTATAGCTCTTCATATTCACTCTGCTAGAGAAAACAAGAATATGAGAGAAACAATGCAAAAAACAAGATCTTACAAAAAATATATGCAAATAATAGAAGAGGAATTTAAAATTAATCTTTTAGAGCATACGATAGAATGTAAAGAGTTTTTAAGAAATCTCGATAGCTTTATTCGGTTGGCAAAAGGACATCAAGAAATGACAATGAAGTTAAAAGAAGAAGTAAAAGAATATATGCCTCAAATTTATCAGATAGCCTCTCAAATAGGAGAAATTATAAGTCGGGATAAAGAGATAGAGATGTCAGAGGATTTAGTAGCCTTTTTGGCAATAGACATAGAGAGATTAATTCAGCTAGCAAAAGGAGAGACGCATGAATTATCAAGAGCATAAAAAGAAAATGAGAGCATTAGCGATTGGATACATAGAAAAAGTAGGTGGATTAGCTAATATTGAGGAAGTAGAAGCTTGTAGTACTAGGATACGCCTCATACTAAAAGATAAAGTAGATATTAATCTAGAGTTATTAAAGGGGCTAGGTGCTAAGGGTGTACTAGAAAAAGGTCAGAAAGAAATCCACATTGTAATAGGTGTAGAATCTGAAGAAATAGTAGAAGAAATAGAAAAGTTGATGAAATAGAATAATGGATAAAAGGGTTGTTATTTGGCTAACGCACAATAGGTTAGCCAAATAACAACCCTTTTTGGCGTCTATTAAAGAAGATTTTAATATATGACAGATATATTAAAATTGCTTTGATTCGTAATAACTGTGAAATAATGGTAAGTCCTAAATGTGACAATTGGTTGACAAAAAATATTACGTGATATAGAATAGAAATGTAACAATTAGTTAATAATTGATAACAAATAAATCATAACTTAAAACATACATAGAAAATAAATTAATAAAACTCATAAAACTTAGGAGGGATAGTATATGAAACCAAAGAAACTAATTGGAATAACAATGTTAGGAGTAATGGCAATATCAATGAGCCTTCAAGCAACAACTATAGGTAGTTTGACAAGCGATGTTGAAATGAAAATATCTGAAAATGAAATAGTTACTAAACAAAAGGGTGATCAGATCACAGTACTTGATAAATTAGCGCAGGTATATACTGTTGAGATAGAAGATGATATAACGTATCAGTTAGCAGAAGGTGCGATTAAGATAGAAGGAACGCTTACACAGACTATAGAAGAAGAGACAAAGCTAAGAAAAGCTCCAAACGAAAATGCGGAAATTATAATGACATTTAATAAAGAAGTGCCTGTATTTGTAAAGGAACGCTTAGATAATTGGTATAGCGTTCAAATAGAGGATGTGACAGGTTATATCTATAAAACTCAAATAGATGAAAGTGAACTTAATCTTATACCATACAGCAAAACAGAAGTAAAGCCAGTAGAGGTAACAAAGGAAAAGGGAGAGGAAGTTGTAGCTTATGCAAGACAATTCCTAGGTAATCCTTATGTATATGGTGGAAATAGCTTAACTAAAGGCGTGGATTGTTCTGGATTTACATCTCAAATATATAAAAACTTTGGAATACAACTACAAAGAAGCTCAGGTAGTCAATATGCATCCAATGGTTATAAAGTGACTAAAAGCGAAATAAAACAAGGTGATTTAGTGTTTTATGGTAATAATGGTGTAATTAATCATGTAGCTATTTATGCTGGAAATAATGAGATTATACATGCTAATGATGCAAAAACAGGTATTAAAATGAGCAAGTTAGAGTATGGAAAACCTATGATAGGGATAAAACGTATAATAAAATAGTGAAAAGTATTAAGAAATTATACAAATTAATTCAATTTGTTGACTTATGAGGTAAACTATTATATAATAATTTTGTAACAAATACTAAATAGATAATAC
>JAVVPO010000112.1:0-5420 GCA_036655715.1 Cellulosilyticaceae bacterium
CTTGCCCACTTGCTAGTAATAAAATAGATTTTGCTGCCATGATTGTACCAATCCCCATAGTAATAGCTTCTGTTGGTACTTCCTCTATAGATCCAAAGAATCTCGCATTATCTGCAATTGTTCTTTCATCAAGTTGTACTCTATGTGTCATTGGTTCAAATACTCCACTTGGCTCATTGAATCCAATATGTCCATTTGATCCTATTCCTAGTACTTGCATATCTACCCCACCGATACCTCTTACTAAGGCATCATATCTATGACTTTCTTCTGTACTATTTTCAGCCATACCATTTGGAATATATGTATTTTCCATTTGAATATCAATGTGATTAAATAAATTTTCTTTCATGAAGTAGTCATAACTTTGATCATTTGTTTTTTCTATTGGATAATACTCATCTAAGTTGTAAGTAGCTACTTCTTTGAAGCTCACTTCCCCTTTTTTGTACATTGAAATAAGTTCATTGTACATGCCCACTGGTGTACCACCTGTAGCTAGCCCTAATTTCACATAAGGTGTTTGTTTGATAAGCTCGCTAATGATTTGTGCACCCTTTTCACTCATTTCATCGTAGTTCTTAGTAATAAATACTTGCATGTTTCCCAATTTAATTTGTTTCATAATATTTATTCCTTTCTGTTATCCTAACTTATAGATGATTTTATATTAATAGCTTATAGGAGAGAATAAACTAATCGCTAAACTTAAATTTACCCCCTCTATTGTTCTAATATAACTTATCAAGTACAGCTTCTGCTGTAATCTCTTTATTTCTTTTAGATACCTCAAAGGTTCTCTTGAAGTATTCCATATATAAGATATCTAATAGGTAGAGCTGTGATAGTTTTGCTGATAAAGAACCCCCTTGAAGTGGTCCTTCGTTTGCACCACATAATAAGGTAATATCCGAATTGGCTGTTAGTGGTGATTTTGCAAATCTTGTGATGCATATTACTTTTGCCCCAGCATTTCTAGCAAGCTTTACAATTTGGATAATATCTTTTGTCGAACCTGAATAAGAAATAGCTACGACTAAATCTCTTGGTGTGAGTAACGCCGCTGCCATCGATTGCAAATGCGAATCACTTACATAGTCTGCATTAGATGTAATGCGCATAAATTTATTTTTAGCTTCCATTGCAGTAATTGAAGATGTGCCAACTCCTACAAATAGCATTTTGCTTGATCTAATCATTAAGTCAATAGCTTGTGAAAGGATGTTCATATCTAATAATGCATAGGTTTCATTCAGTGCACTCACATTTGTTGCAAGCACTTTACCCGCTACATCTTCTAAAGAGTCATGTATATGCACTTCACCCGTTAATTGTGGGGCACTATCATCATCTGTTCCACTGCTTTGTGCTAAGGCTAATTTGAACTCTTGGTAGCCTTTTAATTCTAGTGTCTTACAAAATCTAAAAACACTTGTATCTCCAACTTTGCATGCATCTGCTAAATCAGTAATAGACATATAAAGTACTTCTTTTGCATTTGCTCTTATGAACTGAGCAACTTTTTTTTCTGCCTTTGTAAAACTATTCATTTTTACTTCTATTTGTGTCAATATGTCTCCTGTCATTTTAACCACCTACCTTATCACTTACCTACTTATATTTAGTTAAAGCTATTTGAGTTGCACCTAATACCCCTGCATTATTTCCTAATTCAGCCTTTTTAATAACTATATCTCTATAACTTGGCATAAGTTTGTCAAATAGCCGATTATTAATCTCTTCTATTATATAGTCTTGATTAAGCACGCCTCCGCCGAGTATCAGACAGTTTGGGTTAAAGACATGGACTAATGAAATAAGTCCTAGTATGAGCTCATCAATCCACTGATCTATAACTTCTTTGATCTCCACATTTCCTCTACGGAAGTCTTCAAATATCATACGACCATTTTCATACTTACTATCTATCTCCATAGCTCCCCTTACAAGTGCTGTTGTCGATGCATATTGTTCATAGCACCCACGTTGCCCGCAGGTACATTCTAGTCCATCTGGATGGGTCAGAATATGTCCGAACTCTCCTGCTACACCTTTGCTTCCCCCATAGATGTGACGATTAATAATAATTGCGCCGCCTATACCCGTTCCATAAGTTAAGCATAAGAAATTTTCATACTCTCTGCCCGCCCCATAGTAAGCTTCTCCCAGAGCAGCTGCATTCACATCATTTTCTACCTGGACAGGTACTTTAAACTTTTCTTCTAATATCTTCTTAATTTGCATTCCCGTATAATTAGGTACATTATCATTGGCAAAAACTATAGATCCACTCTTAATATCTACTTGCCCACATGTACTAATTCCAATTAGGTCATAATCAGATGCCTGCCCGATGATTTCACATATAGTTTTCATAATATGCTCGCCACCTAGCTTCCCATGAGATGGATACTCTGCTGATTCTAAAATTTCACCATGTATTGTTGTCTTTGCTACTTTTAATGCTGTTCCTCCAATATCTAAAGCTAGTATTTTCATACATACACTCCCCCTAAGCTTTGATTTTGAGAACTATTTTCTTAACCTCTTGCTTTTCTTTAATAGCCATCCCCGGCATATGTGCATCTTGCGGGAAGCAAATAATAAAACAATCTTCTGTTATGAGGCTATCTGAATAAATCTTTGCCTCATGTTTCTGAAAATCATCTGCTTCACTATACTCTGATAAATCCTTCACTTTATTTATATCTGTTACCCAAACTCTTTCTTCACCCCTAATCAACATATGTATATCTATATATTTTTTATGTGATTCAAAAAATCCCTCTTCTGGTAGCTTAGTCGTATACTCCATTACATTTGCAAAAACTTGCTCTCCATCTATTTCTATACGTCCACATTCTAGCTCTTTGATATTTGTATTTGTTATAAAGTCTAAAGCTGTATCTAGTTCCTTGGAAAGCCCTTTGTACTTGCTAGCATTCTTTACTACATCATAAATCATATCTCTCACCTCAGCATAGAATTTAATCTTATCTTTAGTATAATCGAAAGAAAATTTTTTTCAATATTTAATTCAATATATGGAAAAAATTTTTACCTTTTTACCAAATAAAAGGTGTAACTTTATGCCTTTTGCATAAAATTTACACCTTTTTAGCTATCTATAATCTCTTTAATCTCTCTGTTACTTCCTCTGCATCTTCTATTCTAAGAAATGCCATAGGAATCCATATCTCTTTTCCTTGCTCATTTATAAGAATCACATGATTCATCTTTGCTTTAATTTCTTTTATCTCTTTTCCCTTTATCTCCTTTTTAAAGAATATTGCTCTTTGCCATATTAACTTATCATCTGTAAAAGTCATATATGTAAATTTTTTGATATTCGTAAAAAGAGCTGCTATCCCAAAAGATATAATCGCCACTACTATATCTAATGTTTTTATTTCACCCGTTACTTGCCAAAGTTCAAACACGTTCATAAGTAATAGCACTGACATAAATGTGGTTATTCCTGAAATAACTTTGTCTCTAAATGTACTTCTTCTTTTAAATTGCATACGGTACCCCTTCACTATATTTCTCTATTGTTTTTACTAGTTTATCACTCTATTCTCACTTATGTAAATACACAGATACGCTAACTTCTGTTTATCTGACTGGCATTTGGGTACACTTTAACTATAAATTTTTATCATATTCTACTTTTTATACCTCAATCCCTTTATTTTTTTACCATCTTGGATTAAAATGAGTAATAGCAAATATAATAAGAGAGGTACGTCGTATGTCAAATGAAATCAATTCATCTAATTTTATAAAGAACATCATTATAAACGACTTAGAAACTGGAAAACATCAAGAAATTATTACACGTTTCCCTCCAGAGCCAAATGGATACTTACATGTAGGACACGCTAAGAGTATCTGTCTTAACTTTGGTCTAGGATCTGAGTTTAAAGGAAAAACTAATCTTCGCTTTGATGATACTAATCCTATCAAAGAAGATACAGAATATGTAGAATCTATCAAAGAAGACGTAAAATGGCTAGGATTTGAGTGGGATGAGCTTCACTTTGCCTCTAACTACTTTGATCAAATGTATGATAGTGCTCTTCTTCTGATCAAAAAAGGTCTTGCATACGTATGTGATTTAACACCAGAAGAAATGAGAGAATACCGCGGGACGCTTACAGAGCCAGGTAAGCCTAGCCCATATAGAGATAGAAGCGCAGAAGAAAACCTTGATTTAATCGAGAGAATGAAAAAAGGTGAATTCAAAGACGGAGAAAAAGTTCTTCGTGCAAAGATAGATATGTCCTCCTCAAACATCAATATGCGTGACCCAATCATCTACCGTATTTCACATGCTGTTCACCACAACACAGGTGATGCATGGTGTATCTACCCAATGTATGACTTTGCTCATCCAATCGAAGATGCTATAGAGGGTATCACACACTCTATTTGTACACTTGAATTCGAAGATCATAGACCACTTTATGATTGGATTGTACGCGAATGTGAGATGAAATGTGCACCACGCCAAATCGAATTTGCTCGCCTTAACATGACTAACACAGTTATGAGTAAGAGAAAACTTAAGCAGCTTGTAGACGAAGCTGTAGTAGACGGATGGGACGATCCACGTATGCCTACAGTTGCAGGTCTTAGAAGACGCGGTTACACACCAGAAGCTATCCGTAAATTCTGCTCTGAAATCGGTGTATCAAAAGCTGATTCTACAGTAGATAGCCAGATGCTTGATTTCTTCTTAAGAGAAGACCTTCAACCAAAAGCACCACTTGCTATGGCAGTTCTTAGACCACTTAAAGTAGTGATTACAAACTACCCAGAAGGTCAAACAGAAATGATCGAAGTAGAAAACAATGCAAAAGACGAAGAGCAAGGCACACGTCTTGTACCTTTTGGTAGAGAAGTTTACATCGAGCAAGAAGACTTTATGGAAGAACCAGTTAAGAAATACTTCCGTTTATTCCCAGGAAATGAAGTCCGTCTTAAAGGTGCTTACTTCATCAAATGTAATGAAGTCATTAAAGATGCCGATGGTCATGTCATCGAAATCCACTGTACTTATGACCCAGAAACTAAGAGTGGTTCTGGATTTACAGCACGTAAAGTAAAAGCTACTATCCACTGGGTAGATGCATCTGCAGCAGTACCTGCTGAGTTCAGACTTTATGACCCACTTATCTTAGATGATGCCCCTGAAAATGAAGGTAAGCACTTCTTAGAGCAAATTAATCCAAACTCTATGGAAATTATCAAAGGATATATCGAACCTACAGCGTTCAAGGATGCTAAGCCTCTTGATAAATTCCAATTTGTAAGACATGGATTCTTTACAGTAGATACTAAATATACATGTGATGACCATTTAGTGTTTAATAGAATTGTACCACTTAAGAGCTCATTTAAATTATAAGTGATAAATA
>JAVVPO010000113.1:0-5408 GCA_036655715.1 Cellulosilyticaceae bacterium
TACCCTACTTTCTATTTCTTATTTTATTTCTATTAAGAACTTATATTTATATATCTATATATTACTATGTTTAGCTGTTTATTCAAAGAAGTTTATATATTTTATCACGAAATCACAAAAGAGCTATCACGCCATAGTCTCTCATACTATGAAGTAATAGCTCTTTTTATGCGTGGTACAATGTAGCAAGCTTCTTCATCCATTATCTGATGAAGCTTATGATGATAAACCTCTCGCAACTTAGGTTCCTTGAAAATCTCATTGCTACTTCCCATACTAATGACTTGCCCTTTTTCTATCAAAATAATCCTATTACAATAATTAAATGCTAAGTTCAAATCATGTAGTACCATAATGACCGTTAAGTGATGTTTCACTTTAAGTGTCTCTATCAGCTCTATTAGCTCTAATCCATTATGAATATCAAGCATAGAAGTAGGCTCATCTAGAAGAAGTAACGGCGCATTTTGGACAAGGGCTCTACCGATAAATACCTTTTGTGCTTCTCCGCCACTTAAAGTACTTATGGCGCGGTTCTTTAGATGTGCTATGCCTAAATCTTCTATTATCTCGTGTATCAAGGCTTCATCTTTATCCGAGACATTTCCCCACAAATCCATAGAGACATATCTTCCCATAAGTAGTATTTCATAAACCGTAAAATCCACTTGTCTTACGTTTTCTTGAAAAACAAAACTCATCTTTTTGGCATAGTCTTTTATTTTAAAGCTTCTGACATCTTTGCCTTCATAAAATATAGTCCCCGCAGAAGGTTCAATAATACGCATGATATGCTTAAGTACAGTACTCTTTCCTGCACCATTTGGCCCTATAATACCATATGTTTGACCTGCTTCAAACGTAATATTTATATGCTCTAATATCCTATGCCCATCTATTTCATAGCTTAAATCTTTTATTTGTAGCATTACCTTTCTCCCTTTCGTCCTCTATAAATTAAATACATAAAGTACGGTGCACCTAGTAATGAAGTAATAATACCTATAGGTATCTCACCATTGGTTCCTAGTGCTCTTGAGAGATTATCACAAAATAATAAGAAGAGCATCCCAAATAAGCCGCAAATAGGCAAGGTCACCTTATAGTTATAGCCAAATATAAGTCTTACAATATGAGGTATTACAAGCCCTACAAATCCAATAGTTCCTGTAAAAGATACAGTCGTTGCAATTAAAATACTACTTAATACTAAAAGAAGTTTCCTAACCCGTGTCACGTCTACACCCAAAGTCTTCGCCGCATCTTCTCCCATCAAGAGAAGGTTAAGCTCCTTACGATAAACAAGGAAAATACTTAGTATAGGTAATGTAATCCCAGCCAAAATCCCAACTCTTGTATAGGATGCTGCGCTCAAAGACCCCATGCCCCATGCAAATATAGTGATACTTTTATCCTGTGCATAGGTCCTAATAAGGGATAGGAAAGAAGAAAAGAAATAATTAATAGCCATTCCTGATAGCAGCAACCTAATGGTTGATACTCTTTCTCTCACACCTGATAACTTCAGCACTAATACATTGGCCACAAGTGCGCCTATAAAAGCATAAAAAGGTGAGAAGCCGCCCATCACAAAACCTATAGCCGCTCCCAAGGAAGCTCCTGAAGAAATACCTAGCATATAAGGGTCTGCCATATCATTTCTAAAGATAGCCTGATACACAGCGCCTGTTACGGCTAAGTTGGCCCCTGTTAAGATTGCCATTAATATACGTGGCAGCCGAAGTGTCCACACGATGGTCTGCTGTCCTGAAGAAATATGTTCACCAAGAGGTCTACCCATCAATTTATAAGCTAAGATATCAATAACGTCTTTTGTTGTAATATCAGCAACACCTATTGTAATGGAGATACTTGCAAAAATAATAACAGATAAAGTTAATAGGAAATATAAAATTTTTATATTTCCTACCTTCTTAAGCTTATCTAGTTGCTTCATCTTACTCTATTTCTGGGTTAATTATTTTTGTCATTTCTAAAAGTGCATCTGCAACACGAGGACCTTGTCTTGAAACCATATCTCCATTAATTTCATAAACTTGGCCTTCTTTAACAGCTTTTAAATCTTTGTAAAAATCAGTTGTTTGCATACCAACTATCATATCTCTTTCTGATGGCACGATGATGATATCTGGCTCATTGGCTGCAATAAGTTCTTTACTAAATGACCAACCTTCTATATCCTTAGCGATATTGTCTCCACCTGCTAAAGTAATCATCTCACCAATAAAAGTATTGCCACCTGCTGTAGAATCTTTTTCACCAAATCCCACTGCATAGTATACTTTTGGCTTATCTTGTTTATTTAAAGCACTAAGCTTATTATTTACTTCTTCTACTTTAGCTTTCATTTCAGTAACTACTTTTTCAGCTTCTTCCTCAGTCCCTGTTAAAAGACCAATATTCGTAATAGCTGAATAAGTTCCCTCAAATCCCTCTTGTTCATTCAGGAAAGCTACTGGGATACCTGTTTCTCTTAACTTACCAATCACTTCTTCTGAAACATGAGTAGATGCTACAACTAAGTCTGGTGTTAAATCTACAATTGCCTCAATATTTGGATCTGAAGTTCCTCCCACTGATGCAACGCTTTCTAATGACTCTGGGAAGCTACAATATTTCGTACGCCCTACGATTTTATCTTCTAATCCTAAGAAATAAAGGATTTCTGTTGTACTTGGTGCAAGAGATACAATTCTCTCTGGCTTTTGAGTAAGTATAATTTCTGTACCTGTTGAGTCTGTGATATTTACACTAAACCCGTCTTCTACTTGTTGCTCTACTACTGAATCAGTTGCCTCTTCCGGCTTTGAGCTACTACACCCTATAAATAGGCTACTTGTTATCATCACCAACATCACTAATAGTATACTTTTACTTTGTAATAATTTCATTGCTTTGTTTTTCATCATATCCTCCTATGTTGTTTTGTGTTTTACTCCAATAAAAAAGCTCCTCCTACATCTTTAGGAAGAGTTCAAAACAGCACAAATAAGTACCCTAGTATAGGTCACTTCTAGCACTATTCCTTCCCTCCGAAAGAACGGACTTTCTTCATATCAGGTAGGTCTCCTGGCTCATAGTTCATCCTCGGGTAATCCTTCCCATAATACAAGTATTATAGTGGTTTCTATTACCTTCGTCCCTATTTACAGTAGCGGGGGCTGCAGCTTTTAACTTTCCCTTTTAAGCATTAAATGCACCTATATGAATTATATGTTAATACCTGTACTATGATTACATATAGAAGCCTATATGTCAATCAAAACTATACTATATTATTCTATTTACTACTATTATTTAGAAGTAATGTCTTCTATCTATAGCTTTGATAGAGAAACTCCTAATTTTGATGGAAGTGAGTGTACAACTATGATCTGTAACAATCAATCTTTTTTTCTTCGCCCCCCTTACATCATATCATTTATTTCCATGCCTCTTAACTTAGAGTCCAGGTATCTGCTGGCATATTCATTATTTTCCCCGTACACTCTCTGCTGGCAATCTTTAAAGATATCATTACCAACACCTGTGAATTCTTGCAATATACTTTGATTAACCCCATTCTTAATCATCTCTATTACACCAAACTTCGTTATGCCTGTCGTATCAGATCTTCCAATGTATCCTTCCATCCGCTCTGCTAATATACTAGATTGATGCCCTAGTAGTTTGCCATCAGTCTTAATGAATAATAAGTCTGTATCGCTCTCAACTTCTAGGCGAACCTCTAAGTATTTACTTATTTGATCTGCTAAATTATCAGGTAGATGAATCTTATAGTTATTTATATAAATGGTATTATACTTTACATCTAAGTCGCTTATGCTTATTGTATTAATCACCTTAAACTTTATTCCTGTAAAAGCCATTAACTTCATGATTATCGCAGCCATTAAATTATTATACTGACTGATAGATATCTTGTTATACAGTGTCATTTGATTGTTTTTCAGCACCTCATCTACTTGTTGGTCACACTCAATTAAGAGTAGCTTTATCTCATCAAAAGAAAGAGGTTCCTTTACATCTACCGGCATGAGCCTTTGATCACTTGTTACAAATTCTTGTATCTTATAACTAAAGGATTTAAATACCTCATTATTAACTATCTCAAATCTATATAAAAAATTAAAATAATGTCTAACTACTGCTATATAATGTAAGGCCACACTAGTTTTAGTTATCTCTTTCTTTTCAATATACCTGTCCAAACTTTCTATTATGTCAGTAATGCTCATACCTGCTAAGTATGATTGATAAGAATCATCGTTAATTCCTTTTACTTCTACTAGAAAATCATAAAAGTATTTTATCTTTCCCCCATAAACCTCAGCAGATTTCCCCGGCGCTAATTCTAAGAACCTATCTATTGTTTCTTCCAATTTCATATCAATCATCTCCTAATCTTTGACTATCCTCTTATTCGTCTTTATATTCTAAATTATAACATATTTATTCTTTGAATAAGTGTGATGAGATAAATTGACCTGAATTCTATCTTTTTATATACTTCAAAATAGTAATACCCTCGCTTATGCTATACTCTTTTAGCTGTAACTTGATAGCCTGATTATCTCCTATGAATAAAGGTCTTCCTTTTCCTAGGATCATAGGTATAATGCCTATTATATATTCATCTATCGCATCTTCTTTAATAAAGATCTCACTGGTATAACACATAACAATTCTTCATCTTGTTTTAAATTTATCTAGAAAAAGAGGTTTTTAATCACTTATCCTTCAAGTGATTAAAAACCTCTTAGTTCATATAAATTATTCTTAATTAATCCGCTCAGTATAGCCTACTCTTACATTTTATCTCTCTATCTTTTTATTCTATCTCTATTTCTTTGTACTAATTCTTTATACTAATTATACTTATTCCCTTAAACACCTATCTCCTCACCTAATATAACATATCTATAAACAATTTGCTTTATGAAAAAACTGGTAAATGTATATTAACCTCTCCTTATGTTTATACTATGCATGATTAGGAGGGGTTCCATTGGACAAACAATCACTACGTGAACAAGCTGGTTCTAAACTTAGAGCCATTCGTAAAAGTACAAATCTATCAGTCTTCAAAGTAGGTCGTGCAATTGGTGTATCTGGTAGTTTTATTAGCCAGATAGAAAGAGGGGTTAGGGCGCCTACTGATGCTGTACTGATTAGCCTTGCTGACCTCTATGCTATCCCCCAATCCAATCTCTTTGATTTGTACGAACGACTAGAAGTTTCTGAGCTTAATGCTCTTCTATCCAACCCCTCTCTCAGAAAAACCTTTACTCAGATTACTGCTGATAAAAATCTATCTGAAGAAGATGTAGCCCTTATTGTAAAAGAACTTCAAAAAGTAGCTGATAAATATCTTAATCCAACGGAGG
>JAVVPO010000114.1:0-5282 GCA_036655715.1 Cellulosilyticaceae bacterium
TGGAGCAGCTTACAGTAAGCATCCGGCAGCTGAGTAGTGTACTAGAGCGGGAAGACGCGTAAAAAGCAAGTTTATTTATTATCAAAAGCCACAAGAAAGTTGAAATGACACTTTTTTGTGGCTTTTTTGATAAGTCTGATAAACACAAAAATTAAAATTGAGTATAATTGACAACATACGACGGCTTAGGTAATATATAGATAAAGGTAATGATACAAGGGTTTTTTGTATGTTACTTTATAGGAAGAAAGGAGGAATATGATGAGCGGAATAAAGGTACTAAAGAAAAGGGTGGCATTATTATTAGTAAGTATAATGATAATAGCTAATAGCCCAGTTTATGGAATGACACCACAGGTGATAGCAAGTCAGCCGGTACCGGTAGAGATCAAATGGTCAAGAAGTAGTGAAGACAGTAACGATAGGCCACCTAATCAAGAAGAGCGAACATGGAGCTGGGAAACAGCTGATAGTATCGACACACCTATTGTAGGAGAACGCGTATGGGATGCCAATACGGATAATCCATACTACACAGGGTACATAACGAAGACGGAGCATCCAGCAGCTACGTGGAGCCTCAGAGGAAGTGCATGGCCACAAGCGGATTTAAGAAGGTTTAGGGGGGAGTTTGAGATCCCAGAAGGTTACACCACAAAGGATTATGTTAGTTTAAAGTCCATTAGACAAGATGCCTACAAGGATATAAAGGGTGGAAATATCATTCCTATCAATGACAATATTTATATTTTTGTATATCCAACGAAGGTCGCAAAGGATCTAAATGATGATGCAAATAGTGAGCATTATTTCATGAAATATCTAGCCTTTTGGAGTGGTACAGCGAATAGAGAATCCCATGGTATCCAGAAGTTCGGTGAGATGAGTGGGACACGCTCCTGGCATACTCCAGGTAATGAGTTATTAAGATTAACAGATGGATGGTATGCAGAAGCCGAGATGGATAATATAGGCAATACTATGCATCAAACAACTGGAGGCAAGGAATCGGGAACCGAATTTATTATTGATGTATTCACAGAAGAAAATAGCGGCGGCGGTGGCATGGATCAATTGATTTTAGAATTCAAGCATAATCCAGCTCATGCAGTAGTGGCTAAAGGTGAGAATTACGTTATCTTACAAGATAAGGAAGTAACGATCGAGACAGAAAAAGGGCTATTAAAAAATGATGTGCCTACAGGTCTTGTTACATCTAACCTCCTAGAAGAAGAGGTAGATGGATTCAATGTATCAAAAAATGCAGAGGGAACGTATGATATCACGAAAGATAATCAGCGCGTAGCAGTCATCAAAGAATTTGATAAAAAAGGTCAATTTAAAATGGATCCTACAGATGGATATGTAGGTGAAATCAAATTTAAGTATAATGTATCTGATAAATTAAAGGATAACAAAGATGCTATTGCAACCCTTTATGTATTACCTAAGTTATCTATTGAGCATATAGATCAAGAAACTAAGGAGCTCATTTATAAATCCGATACACCTATCTATGGCAATCCTTATGGAGACATAGAAGGAGATACCCTATATTTAGAGGGAACGGATAAGATAGGCCCAACTTATCAGGTGAAGGAAGCGGAAGAAGTTAAGCAAAAGAATAAGGACTATAAGTTTGTAGAGGGGCATGTCATAGATTCTTCAGAGACAATTACCGAGGTACCCTATGAGCATACCTTTAAAGCAGACAACCAGACCATTCAACTACACTATAGCAAGAAATACCCTTATAAAATAAATTACTTTATTGATCAAACGACTACACCCGTACCAGGGATAAACACCCCAGTAAAAGGTAGTGAATACCCAGGGTATACAATAGCTATAGAGCATCCAACTAGCGATAAAGGGTATGCAGTGAAGGTTAACCAACCAACAAGTCTAGAGATTACACCGCACCCCAATGCCAATGAACAGACCGTTTACTATATAATAGATCAAGGGCAAAACTATCCTTATACAGTGAACTACCTAGAAGAAGGTACGAACAAGTCACTAGCTAGTTCAAAGAAGGCCCTAGGTGGACCTTTAGGGACTATAATAGATAATGAACAACAGATAGAGATACAAGGTTATAAGCCTGTTAGTGAAAAGGTAGATGCCATGACTATCCAAGCTAACGAGGATGAAAATGTTATCAATATCTACTATACTAAAGAGAATTACAGCTATGAAATAATCCATCAATATGTGAGTGGCAATGTAGTGACAGACAAAGTGAGTACCACTTCAATGATTAAGTTCGATGAACTCATTGCTGAAAATCCTTATACATTAGAGAATGTAAAAGCAGGGTACCACTATACGACTACGAGTGTAATTGGGATTAGAGATTACGCAGTAAATGAAAGTGGATCAGTTACAGGGATAGTACCTGCAAATCCTGATAATAATACAATAATTATTACATTTACTTACGAAGCTAATCCATATACCCTAGATATCAAACACACCTACTATGATATAGATGGCAATGAAAATCTAGCACTTGCAACGACTAGTAGTGAGCGTGTTGTATATGACCAAGAAATAGTGGAAGGGCCACAAGCAGCAGTGGAAGGATACACTTACACCAACTTACTTGTTGATGGTATCAGCCAGGACGCTGCAAAGGCCTATAAGGATACTATCAAAGGAGATTTAACTTTGGAGTTCATCTACAAAGAAGCTAAGGCTAATTTGATAGTAGAGCATAAGTACTCAGAAGATAGGGACAAAAACTTTGATAGCCATATAGCTGTAAGAGGTGGGGACACCACTTGGGCAGATGCCTATGATGATACAAGTGCTAGAGGAGCATATCCAGTAGATGCCAAATACTATGTATCAAGAATTATACTTACTACGCAGCAGACAACAGGCTCAGCTATCCGAACTACGGGACCAGCTATTGAGGTAACTAGCACAGAGATTGGATTAAGAGACCTAGTGGATATAGCATATGGCGTGGATTACAAGATAACCATAGAGTATGATATGCAATACTACAATTTAACAGAGAGACATATTTACGAAGGTCTATCCGAAGAAGAGCAGGAAGAGCATACTAAAATAAAATACGGAGAAACACTTGGAGTATCAGCAAGAGATAAATCTGGATATATTTTAGACAAGATAACAGTAGATGGCAGGCCTGTAGATCTCACTCAGGATATCGCTATATGGATGGATGGCGATAAAGAAGTCATCTTCTATTATGTGAAAAAGCAAACGCCAGTACCAAACCCAGACCCAAGTCCAGAACCAACACCAGATCCAGAACCAACACCAGATCCAGAACCAACGCCAGATCCGAGTCCAGAACCAGATCCAAGTCCAGCACCGGATATAGGGACAGATTTAGAAAATGAAATGGAGATGGAAGAGGAAAAACTTCCAGAAGGCCCAGCAGTGATGCCAGAGGATTCATTTGAAGATATCACAGATGAATCAGTGCCAGCAGGACCAACAGAAGTTCCAGACGGTGTAGCGAACCCTCAAACAGGGGATAAAGGATTAGGGAGAGAAGTAATGTTATTAGTTATTTCTATCCTAGGCATTATCACCTTACAACTCAAGAAAAAAAGCTTAAGATAATCAAATAATGACCATTAAAAAGGTAAATATCAAAGAGGATATTTACCTTTTTATTTTAATAAAATATAATCTAATAAAGAAGGTGTATAAAAGCAATGGCAAAAAAGATAATCAATATAATAACTATATTTTTGATAGTAGTGAGTATCATAGTATCTATTAAAATAATATCCATTAAAAGAGTGCCCAGAGAACAAGAACAAAAACAAGAAGAGCCTACAAAGGTATATGAGGAAGAATCTGAGCCACCAACTTCTTTATTAGAGAGTCTCAAAACACAGAACCCAGATGCCATAGGTTGGATAGATATACCAGAGACAGCTATTCAGTACCCGCTCATGCAAACGATAGACAATGACTACTACCTACAGCACACATTTGATAAGGAAGAAAATAGTGCAGGAAGCATCTACATGGATTATCGTAATGACCCTTTATTTACAGACCAAAACACAGTTATATATGGACATGATATGAAAAACGGGAGTATGTTTCACAATCTTAGGTATATGAGAAAGCAAGAGTATGTACAAAAGCATCCAAGTATCTTTGTAACAGTAGCGGATGAGATATTGGAATACGAGATATTTTCAGTCTACCCTACTGAGGCGGCCTATGATTACCGTACACCCAATTATAAAGAGATAACTCAATATGAAGAGTTTTTAAGCCGCATCAAAAAAAGGTCTATCATAGATACGGCTATTGTACCAGACAAAGAAGATAAAATACTTACCTTATCCACGTGTGCCTATGATTTTGAAGATGGAAGATTGGCTGTGCATGCAAGGCTAAAAAGATAAATTGATTAAGACACATAGATGATAAAAATGGGGGAGAGAGATGAAAAATAGAAAATACACACGATCTATCATTACTTTTATATGGAGTTGCTTCATTATAGTACCTACCTACGGAGCAATAGACACCAAGGATCTCGCCAAGGGTGTCATACATATTAGTTACAGTAGCCCCGCCAAAGCAAGGGCCAAGGTGATGATAGAAAAAGACAAAGATAAATACACTTACAATCTAGATGCCACAGGTAAGGTAGAGAGCTATCCTCTTCAACTAGGCAATGGCACTTATAAAGTAAGTGTGTTAGAAAATACAACAGGTAGCAAATACAAGCTGATAGAATCTGAAAATGTCACACTCAATATGACGAACCCAAATGATGTCTATCTAGCATCTATCCAAAATGTAGAGTGGGATACAGATTCAGAAGTCATTAAAAAAGGTAAGCAGCTAACAGCCAGCATCAACGAATCACCAAAAAAAGTAAGTACATTATACGATTATGTAGTACAAGGCTATGCCTATGATTACAAAAAGTTAGCCACCTTACCCACTACTTATCTTCCTGTTATAGACAAGACTTTTAAAGAAAAGGCAGGTATATGTTATGATTTTTCAGCCCTCTATGCATCTATGCTTAGAAGCCAGGGGACACCTACCAAATTAGTCAAAGGCTACACCCCCAACGCACAAGGCTACCATGCTTGGAATGAAGCTTACGATGCCAAGACCGGCGAATGGGCAATTATTGATACCACCTATGACTTACAAGTTATCAAAGGGAATAAGGCTGTGAAGATGAAAAAGAGTAGTAAGGATTATCAAAAGGTAAATGAATATTAATGGATATTAAATCAATGAAAATGGTTCTAAAGTAGTATAGC
>JAVVPO010000115.1:0-5250 GCA_036655715.1 Cellulosilyticaceae bacterium
TAATAGCTTTAATAAATCTTAATCGACTTAGTTTTTACCTCAATGCATCGTCTTTAATGCTTATCACAAAATAAATCAGGAAACTTTACCCGTTTCTTAGGTTTGTGTTCACCTTTAAAAAAGCTACTCTCTTTGTTTATCTCACAATAATTCAACTGTCCAATTTTTTTCTTGTATTTTCACATCTAATTCTCTATATAGCTTAGAGACTCCATCTATTTCCTTTTGTAAGTCACTAATTTTTATAGTATTAACAAATTTCACTTCTGTCCTACTATATCTATCTTGCTTAATAACTGCTTCTTGCATAATTGCAGATAAAATATTTCTTTTTTTCTTCATTAAATCTCTGCTGATAATTAAATCAGCTAAGGATTCTTCCTTAGCTACGATTACACTTACATTCGTCCGATTAATCCTTTTTACTATATGCTCTTGTTGATTTAAAACATCCGCTAGTTCTTTTAGTAATGCTTGTGGATTTTCTTGTGCCTCTTCTCCTTCTTGTATCTTAACACTATTTTCAATCCTAGTTTTGAGTTCATAAATCTTCTTTTGATAATCAGCTCTTAATATTAATGCTTCTGCAAGTTTCATAAGACCCTCCATCTATCCTAGTACTGAGTATACTTTTGATTTCCCTCTACCCAAGTAAAGTAGACCTGTTTATTCTTTATATTTATTGGCCCACATACTTCCTTCTTCTTAGGTGTCACACCAAACAACTGCACAAATTCTTCATAATCTTTGAAGTTAGTTGCATGCTCACTAAAGGAATATATCATCACCATACACTTATCTGCTTTTACATATTCTGCTTCTAATAAAGCTGATAGGGTTCTATGTAAAAGTTGGTAACGAATATTTTTTACTCTTTTTTCTACCAAATCTAACTTATGTAATATGTATTGTAATCTTACATTTTGCCATCCATCACTTGCTGTCTCTACCCACTTCTCTACTCGATCACCAAAGCTCTCTTCTTTTTTTCCCTCTACCATTATGCACATGTATTCTTTATCTGACCTTGCCAAAACATACAAGTCATTTTGGGAGTCTCTATTTCCTCCTGGAAGTTTAACATTGTATTCAGGGAAAGCATAGAGTAACTCAAGATTATTAATGCATTGATCTTGCGATGCCTTAAATACTACTTTTACTTCACTAGGAAACCCTTCACTAGCTTCCCAAGCATTTGCTAAACTTTTTGCTGAGTAGCCTACTTTCCAATGTAACTTTTTATTCGCTACTAGTCTACTCCAGTCCTCCACCCCTTGTGTCTTAATAAATATAGGATTCATTAAACACCTCTTCTTTCTACATTTATTTTTATCCTCTCTTTTAAATCTATGAAGCTAAAAATTAATATATTACTACATTTTCTTTATTGCTATTTTCTTATATCTTTTTCTGTTGGTTTTGGAATACGATTTAATAACTCGCTGGTAGCGGAACTTGTTATCTTATTTATCTTTATTTTGCTTAAGAAGTAACAGCGCTTGTTGCTTGTTCATGATTTTCTACCATCTAATAATAGGAAGTCACCTAGACAATCTATACTCCCAAGTTGATTCTTTAATACCCATGACATAGCTCCAAACAGTTTTTAAAGTTTTTCAACGACTAACTTAATAAGGGAATTTTACCTATGGTTTACCGTATATGCTTCTTGTTTAAGCACACTATTAAAAGAGCCTACTTAACTGCATACAATGTATGGCTAATAAGTAGACTCTTATTTGATATAAAACCATTACCGTCGCATATAGCTAACTAGCCCTATGCGACTTACTTGTCAATTGGCTCATCCTCGGATACATTTCCTGCTACGGCCTCTGAAATTTGAATGCTTTGGTTACTCTGATTTGTCATCTTTGTTCCCTCCTCATTCAGTTTGGTTTTACAAAAGTATTATGTGTTAAAGAAATCATTCTTATACATTTATTAAAGCTAAAAAATTATGCAACTTTACTATCACATCCCCTATATCCTATTTATTTCATCTATTGATAGCCCTGTAGTAGCTTGTATAATCGATACCTCCACGCCCGTTTCTTTTAATCTTTTAGCAACCTTCTCTATACCTTTTTCTATGCCTTTTTCTATCCCCTTTTGTTCTGCTGTTGCTAAAGCACTCACCTTATCTTTTAGTGATTTTTCTCTTATATCATATAACTCTCTTTCTTTAGAGTTCCTGCTTAATCTCCAAAGTTCATCTTTTGCTTCTCTCATTTCCTCATGGCTAAGCTCTAGCTGTCTAACTTTCTCACTTTCAGGATCCTTCAAAAATTCTACCCATCCCATTAGCATATCTTCTACTTGATCAGAGGTATCTTTTAACTTAGGTATCTCTATAAAATGAATCTCTTGGATATCTGTAAGCTCCTCATTGGTTTCCAACTCTTTTAGACGATAGGCACTGTGATATCTATCTCCTGCTAAATATCTAAAATTTAAAATATTAATACATACTGTTCTTTCCAACTTATCATACGAATCCCCTTCATTAAGCTGTTCTTCATATAACTTACTCCAGTAATATAGGCTTCTTTTAATCATATTATATTCATTTTTCAATTGAATCTCTATGTTGATTTTTTCACCCTTATTAGTTGTTGCCTTTACATCTAGCCTACTAAATTTATCTTCTAAAAACTCTTTATTGATATCTGTTTCTTTAATCTCTACTGTCTTTATTAAATCTTTAGGCTTCATGACCGCATTTAAAAAAGAGATAAGTACACGTGGATGCTTCTCCGAGCCAAATATTTTTTTAAATATGAAGTCTACTTTAGGGCTTAGTATTCCCTTTGACATAGGTCTTCCTCCTATATTCTTTTTTCCTTTATTATACACAAAGAGCAGTGCTACTCGCAAGACATGTATTCTATTTTCCGATGCTAAATTCTCACTGAAAATATCTTTCATAACTAATATTAACAATGAGTTTAGTATGCCAAGTGTTTTTATGAACTACAAATGATGAATGTCCGTAATCATTATCTCATTGAACCTTTAGATAATCTTTTTCATCTTTCTGATAATTCAGTAGCAAGTAGATAATTATTTTATTTGCCGACCTCTCACACCACCGTACGTACGGTTCCGTATACGGTGGTTCTTTAATTCACCTTGCTTAACAACTCTTCTCTCTATTTTTATCTCTATCCACATTATTTTTCACTAGAATATATAAATTTATTACTCTTCCCTCTTATCCAATCTATCCTTATAATAACTCACCAACCTAAACTCCACCGTATCCCGAAAATGCCTCCTAAACACCTCTAAGTCCTTCACCTTCCCTATTCTCTCATTTAATCCTATTGCATACCCTTCTCTCTCTTCAAAGAACGTACTCTCAGATTTCAGCAAGAACTTCACAGGATTTCTCTTAGCTAAACTCGCCCATTTACTCTTATCCCAAGTCTTAAAATCTCTATTCCCCTTATCCTGCAACAAATCTTTTCCATTAGACCCTTGGTGATAAAATCTCTTAAACTCATCAGCTAGCTCTTCTTCTGTCACTGCCATTTTGATATCTCCCCCATTGTAGAAGGTAAGTAATACTGGCATTTTATAGGTCTTAGACATAGACGTTCTTTCTACCCTAGTAATAAATTCTCTCCCTATGGTCCTCTCTAGCACCTGTTCTTCTACGCTCAAATCTCCTACATTCTTTAGAAACTGTATGTAATCTACAAAAGGATTCATATTCCCTTTGCCTCTCACACCTTGATACACATCCCCCTCCATTCCGAGGAATAGTTCTACCCTCGATGGCACATGCCCTAATTCTTTTTTAACCCTGAGGTACTCTTCCTTCATCCGGTCCTTTATAGACATCTCCTTCTGAGCCTGTAGCTTAAATAAATCAATTAACCTAAAGTCAAAATCAATATGACATGCCTCTGGGAATTCGAAGCTCATTGGGCCATTATTGGCAATAGCTACTTTATCATAAGGCTTCCCACTCAGTAAGAATGGAATAAGGTTTGCTTTCTTGTAATTCCCTATAAAGTCTAGGACTATCAGATAATCTTTATTCTTGTACTTTCTAAGTCCTCTTCCTAATTGTTGCAAAAAAATAGTCGGAGATTCTGTAGGCCTCAGAAATAGCACCATATCTATAGAAGGAACATCTATTCCTTCATTGAACATATCTACAGAAAAGACAACTTTCACTTCTCCTGTGCCTAATTGCCTCAGTGCTATATTTCTATCTTCGGATCCTTCTCCCTGCTCTCCGCTATAAACTGCTACAGCAGCTACCCCTTTGCTAGTAAAATATTGTGCCATATACTCAGCATGTGCCTTAGAAGCGCAGAATCCCATAGCTCTTTTAGAATTATATTTCTGATAGTTCTTGAGGATAAAGTCTGCCCGCCTATGTAGCATAAGTTCTGCTTCTAATTGCTTCGTATCGTACTTACCATTTCTCACTTCTATTTGGTTATAATCTACCGTATCATCATAGATCCCATAATACCTAAAAGGTACTAACCATCCTTTGTTAATCGCTTCTTTTAACCTCACTTCATAGACTAAGTTGTAGTCGCATAAAGCAAAAACATCTTTATTATCATATCTTTCTGGTGTAGCCGTTAGTCCTAGCAAAAATTTGGGCTTGAAGTATTCCAAAATGTTTTTATACTGACCTGATACAGCATGATGGAACTCATCTACCACGATATAATCAAAATTTTTCGGGCTAAAATAGTCCTCACATAAGTATTCTGCCTTACCTAATGTCTGAACTAAAGCAAAAGTCATTTCTTTATCTATCTCTTTTTGGTTCCCATAGAAATAGCCGATGCTCTTACTTCCTCTTACATTTTCAAAACTTCTAGCCGCTTGTCTAAGTATCTCTTCTCTATGAGCTACAAAGAGTACCCTTCTAAATTCTAAGGAGTCAAAGGCTGCCAGATAAGTCTTTCCTATCCCTGTGGCCGCTACTACAATAGCTTTTTCTGCCTCTTCTTCTCTTGTCTGCTTGAGTGCATAAAGCGCTTCTATCTGAGCACCTTTGGGTTCATATAGAGCAATGACTTCTGGTTCATGTTCCTCTTCTATTTGCCTTAAGATCTGTGGTTTAGTCCACTGCTTAGAATAATTGGCAAGGACCTTTTCTGTTACCTCTATAGAATGGCTTTCATATAACTCTTCAAAAGTATCTACAAAGTAGTCAAAGTCACTCTCATTCCCTATCCTCTCTAACCTATAATTCCATTCTACAGAAGAAGTTAATGC
>JAVVPO010000116.1:0-5167 GCA_036655715.1 Cellulosilyticaceae bacterium
GTTCTTTATATTATTAATCCTAAATATATTTGACTATTTTGATTTAAAAAAGGTGAGACATGAAGTCTCACCTTTAATATCATAAATTAAATTATTTACGAGTTACGTTAGCTGCTTGTGGTCCTCTGTTTCCTTCTACAATCTCGAATTCAACTGTTTGACCTTCTTCTAAAGTTTTGAATCCATCTCCTTGGATAGCTGTGAAGTGTACGAATACATCATCTCCACTTTCTCTTTCGATGAAACCAAATCCTTTTTCTGCATTAAACCATTTTACTTTACCTGTCATTGCTAGGCCCCCTTAAAACTAATATTGCTAAAACACTGTTAATTTGAAACGTTTTCGGTCTTGATTCATTATCTTATAACAAGAGGCCTACCTTCGTTTTCTGATTCCAATATTTTAACTTATATATTCAGAATATCATATTTTTTATGACTATTCAAGATTAAGTTTTCCTCTTTTTTGTGTATTTTATAGCAAATTTATATATATATTATTCTCTACTTATTCATCAACTTGAATCAAATATCTACAAATACTCTATGGTTTTTTGGTTCTTTTTAGTATTATTACATCTTAACTCTCTATTTTCATTCTTTTATGCTAGTATTGCGATTTCTTCGCACCCTTTAATTAACTTATTTCCATCTGAATAGCCTTCTGGCCTACCCTTTAATTCTTGAACAAGTAAATTTCTTAGATATGCTATTCTTCCTTTATAGTAAAGTGAATCTATCTGATTCACTTTCTCATGAGGATCATTTTCTAAATCAAAAAACTGCTCTTCTCCTGACTGGGTATACCATATATATTTAGAGTTCTGTGTAACTATATATTGATTACCTAATCTACCACCTGTATGCTCTCCATGAATATATTCTCTGAATTCACTTTTATTATCTTGGTTAGTATTTCTTACACTTTTACCATCTACCGTTTCAGGAATAACTGCTTGTGCAAAATCCAACAAAGTAGGCATCACATCCCTAAGTTCTACCAGATCATTAGATACACTGCCTGCTCCTTCTATTAATTCCTTTGGACCTGATAAAATAAATGGTATTTTTATACTCCCCTGATAAGGTCTTGTCTTCCTACACATATGGTGATCTCCTAAAAGTTCTCCATGATCCGATACAAATAAGATGATTGTATTATTATAAATTTCTTCTTCTATAAGTGCTTGAATTAATCTACCTATCTGATGATCCATATGTGTAATACATGCATAATATCCCACCTGTGCCTGTCTTACTAATTCTGGATCTGCTATACCATCTGATGAGTCAAAGACTCTTCCTAATTTTTTATAATCCTCTTCATTTGCCCAATCACCTATAAAAGGTGCTTGTAAATCCTTATTTTGATACATATCAAAATAACATTGTGGCGCATCAAATGGAGGATGTGGCCTAACAAAAGATGTCATGAGAAAGAACGGTTTTGATCTATCTCTCCTTCTTAAGAAATCTAAAGAACGATTTACTACCCAGTTTGTCGGATGAAATCTTTCATCATATATCCAAGGTCTAGCTACCCAAGAATTACACTCAAGTCCTGTATCTGTTATATCACAACTTATGCCTTTTTCTTCTTTAAGCCAGTAAAAGTAATCATCTGCTATCTTTTGGCTTTCATAATAAGGCGTGCTTGCATAACGATTATGATGTAAATAGCCATCATGTAGCTCTATGTGATGGAATCCAAGTAGATTTCTCAATGGACTAACATGCATTTTCCCTATACACTGAGTATAGTATCCAGCTTTGCTTAGTTCCCCTGCTAAAGTATTCTCATAATCCCATACCACACCATCTTTATATCCTACTCTTTTATGATTTTCCTGCCTCATCCCTGTCATAAGTGCCGCACGAGCTGGTATACAACTCGGACAAGCTGTATATGCATTATTAAATAGTATTCCCCTTGTTGCCAGACTATCTATGTAAGGTGTCTTCACATCTGGATGCCCTGCTATTCCTAAGCAATCTCCTCTATGTTGATCATCTACTATAAGTACAATATTAGGTTGATTCATTTTCTTCTCCTACTTTCTCTATCTTACTTATTTTCTCTTATTTGCTCTTCCCTAAACAATATATCTAGTCACCATAGTAAAAATAGCTACAACTCCTATTATTGCACCAAATGCTATTATAGTAAGTCCCATCCGTTGTTTTCCTTCTTGCCATTTTGCTATTCCATTAACTATATTAATTGCACCTAATCCCATTAATCCTAACTCCATGAATATTGGTTTTGCTTCTATCACCCAATATAAAATGAGTAATATTATCACACCCATTCCAATTATCATACTGGTTATTGCTAAACCCTTTTGTTTTTTCATCCAAAGTCCTCCTTACTATTTGTATAATATTATATCACATTTTTTATTTATTTAGTTTTTTCCTTATTTATATATTTTAGTGCATTAATAAAAGAGTGCAATTATCTGCACCCTTTTAAATTTATCTAATGATTATTACATTACTTTCCTTTAAAGTAATACCCATTATTAGTGGTAATATGATTAGTACTTCTACCATGAGTGTATAGAGTAGAATAGCCCCTGTTACAGCAATCCCTCCACCTATAATATTTATACCAATCGATGTCCAGCTATTTAATAAAAATATTCCCGGTATCCCACCTAATCCAAATATCCCTGTATAGATTCCTATCCTTCTTAACTCTAGTAGATACTGCCCCCCTAAAACTAAATTACTCTTATATTTAGTAGCTACTATATATCGTATACTTTTGGTAACTAATCCTATTTGGCCATTAACTATAAAATATGCTAATAAAATAAGTAAGATAAATGCTAACCCAATGATATGTTCCCTATAGCTTATAACCCATATATTCCAAATACTAAAGATACTTCCCCAACCTATAATCTCCAATATTATTAAGCTTCTCATACTCTAGCCTCCCTAAAATAATATACTTGGTATATTATCTTATTTAGGCTTGTTTTCAAGGTCATTACCCTAGTTATTTAATGTATTCTATCAATTCACAATAATTTACTATCCCATTATCTATCTGTGTTTTAATTACCATTTCATGTGCTACTACGATAACTTCCTTATAATTTAGATATCTTTTTAGTACTTCATCTACTCTACTTTTTAAAATAGGTTTAGTTTCCCACCTTTTTTTATCTCCTATAGGATATTCTCCTTTATACTTTTCGTATTCCTCACATAACTGCATGAACTCTTCATAAGTCTGGTATTCATAAGTTAAATCCGGTTGCCATTCCCTAAGATCTACTTCTACTATTATCTCTAGTCCCAGTTCTTTAGATAATATGGCTGCTGTTTGCATAGCCCTTGTATAGGGTGATGCAATGACTATCTCCGCTTTTTTATTCTTTAATACTGTGGCTGTATCTCTTGCCTGTTCTCTACCTTTATTCGTTAATGGCACTAAATCTCTTCCATGTCCTTTAAATTTATACTTTTCATTAGCAAACCAATCAGGTTCACCATGTCTTACCATATAAAATGTTGTCATATCAGCTTCCTCTCTTGTTTACTAAGTTAATCTTATTATACTCTCTTTCAAATTTTGTAGTCATCCTTTCTTCCTTTTAATCTCTTTTAAACTTATTATTAAAAGTACCTTTATAACTTTTTAGTTCCATTCTGTTATACTCTTAAATTTTTTGTCTTGCCATAGAAGATACTATGATTTAATATAGACCTTAGCTTAAAGGAGGGATTTTATGAAACAATACAAAGATTTAGTTCAACACATTTTAGATAATGGAACTAAAAAAGAAGATCGTACTGGTGTCGGTACTATTAGTACTTTTGGCTACCAAATGAGATTTAACTTAAATGAAGGTTTTCCTATTGTTACTTTAAAGAAAACTTATTTTAAAGGTGTCTCACATGAATTATTATGGTTTCTTAGTGGAGATACAAACATCAAATATCTCGTAGATAATAATGTTCATATTTGGGATGAGTGGGCAGACGAAGAAGGCAATCTAGGTCCTGTATATGGTGCTCAGTGGAGAAACTGGGAGGCTATCAGTAAGGATGATGACGGAAACTATGTCCCAAAATTTATAGACCAAATTTCTGAAGTCATCGAACAAATCAAAGTAAATCCTGATTCACGTAGACTTATCGTTAATGCTTGGAACATAGGTAAAATAGATGAGATGGCCTTACCACCATGCCATATGTTTTTCCAGTTCTACGTAGCTAATGGTAAACTCTCTTGTCAGCTTTACCAACGCTCTGCAGATACATTCCTCGGAGTACCTTTTAATATTGCTTCATATGCACTTTTAGTTCATATGATTGCTCATGTAACTAATCTTGAAGTAGGTGAATTCATTCATACTATTGGAGATGCTCACCTTTATCTAAACCATATGGACCAAGTTAAAGTATTACTTGAGCGTAAGCCACTGCCACTTCCAAAACTTCAAATCAATAAAAAGATTAGCTCTATCTTTGACTTCAAGTTTGAAGACTTCGAACTAATTGGCTATGAAGCTCATCCTGCTATTAAAGCTGAGGTGGCTGTATGATAAGCCTTATTGTTGCAATAAGCCGTAATGAGCTAATAGGAGCTAATAATCAGTTACCTTGGCATATTAAAGAGGATCTTCAGCACTTCAAAACAATCACTAGTGGTTCTACTATTATTATGGGACGTAAAACTTTCGAAAGTATAGGTAAGCCACTACCTAATCGTAGAAATGTTGTTCTTACACGAGATTTAACATTTAAATCTGAAGGAATAGAAATCGTTCATTCTGTAGATGAAATCCTTTCATTATGTACCCAAGAATCAGAAATCTTTATTATTGGTGGTGGTGAAGTTTATACTCTACTTTTACCCTATGCTGATAAACTTTATATTACTCTAGTTGATATTGATATCCAAGGGGATACTCACTTTCCTAACTATGCTAATGATTTCATTCAAATTAGTTCTAAATTAGGTGAACAAGTAGATTCTACAGGCTATAACTATTATTTTACAGAATGGATAAAGTTATAATATTTTAACAGATTTTATATTTTTTATCTTTTTAATTGTTTTTTTGTCAATAGTCCTTGTAATTAGTTATAAGGACTATTCTTAGGGAAGGTATTATATGATATCACGCAAGAAAAAATAACTAATAAACTA
>JAVVPO010000117.1:0-5048 GCA_036655715.1 Cellulosilyticaceae bacterium
CTTTTTTGAATCGACTGGTTTAATGGTTGTTACTATTTTATTTTCAAAGTTCATTGTTTTCTTATTCATCAAGGCCTTAAGCCTTATTTTTGTTAGCTGCTGTTCGCTGCTGACTTGTATTATTATGCCTTATATCGTTACTTAAGTCAACCCTTTTTTTTAACTTTTTTCTTAATAAGATTTTCCCCTTATTTTACTTGCTTTCTGCGCTTTAAATACCTTTTAAAATCATAGCCCGAGTCAAGTAACTTCCTCCTATCACTAGCCTTTTCTTCTTTACTATAGAACAAAGGAGATTAGCTTTATCTACTAATCTCCTTGTCTTATCCTATTTAGCTTCGAAATTTGCACAATCTGTACACTCTACACCTTCATTACTATCCACACTATTTTTTACTACTTCTATTTTACTAAGTGTACAATAATGTTCATTACTATCATTATATTTGCACTGTGCCACCTGACACTTAATACTCATGTTCATACTATACTCCTTCTCATATCACTTAGACTTCTAAGTATAGTATGAATCTATTTGTGTTTTACTATGCAATTACCTCTTGATATTATCTATTTACATTGTAAAATGCTCTATTAATATCTTAGTTCCTATTAGGATCAAAACAATCCCACCTGCCATATTAATCTTGTCACTAAATTTGCTATTACTTCCTACTTTATTTCCAATTTGGGCTCCTGCAAAAGATAATACAAATGTAACTCCCCCTATTAGAGTTGATCCTATTATAATATCCATCAATGTTGTCCCTATAACCGCAAAGCTAACCCCTACCGCTAAAGCATCAATACTTGTTGCAATGGCTAAAATTATAAGCATTTTAATTGTTGTCAGTTCAATTGCTCTGCTTTCTTCTTCTCCCATTCCCTCTTTAATCATCTTTGCACCAATAATAGCTAGTATAATAAAAGCTACCCAATGATCAAATCCTGAAATAAGGTCCTTAAATGTTGAGCCCAGTCCCCATCCTAAAAATGTCATTCCCCCTTGGAATACACCAAAGGCTATTCCTGTTTTTAGTCCAATCTTCACTAGTTCCTCTTTTTTTTTACACGCTAAACCACAAGCTACCGATACAACAAAAGCATCTGCTGCTAATGCAATCGCTGTAATAAGTAACGTCCATATTGTTGAATTATTACTCATTTTCTATTTTCCTTTCTTTTCTAACATCCTATTAAACATAAGTGGTGCACCCGCTACTATCCATAATAAGACAACCATGTATCTTATCATATAGCTTATTTTTGCACTTGGTAACAGAATTTTTAGACCTGCATAGAGAATAAGTGTCCCGCCTATTCCTATAGCTATTTTTATCAATTGCTTCTTCCAAGGTTGCTTTTCTTTGAAATTAATATACCTTCTTTCTAAATAAGCGCCTACTACCATACCTAGTAATGCACCTATTACTTTGGCTAAGTCTCCATCTACAGGTAAGATAAGTATACCAATAGCAGCGATACCTACAACGACTATATGCACCTTTGTAAATCCTTTTTTAATATCTAGTGTTTTATCTGCTATGCTAATACAAATAACACCTAGTACGATGCCACCTATCACATCTATTGGCCAATGTACACCTAAGTACAACCTTGTTATTGCTGTTAGTATAATAAAAACACTTCCTAATATGACAACACTTCTATCTCTAAAAATGGTCATGGCTCCTCCCCAAAAACTTGTGGCAATCTGCGTATGTCCACTTGGGAACGAATAACTTGTAGCTGTCTCTACTCTTATAGGTGTCACTATACCTCTTTGAAAAGGCCTCGGCATTTTAACTATATTTTTCACTATGCCATTTATCACACTACTAAAAAGTACTATCCATGCAATTTTCAAACTTCTTTGTTTATCTACGCACCAGTATAGTAGTGCTATAATCACAACGATAAATAAGCTTTCAGCCATAAATGTGATAGCTTCCATAATACTCGTTAAAAACGGATTTCTTATTTCCTGTAAAAATTGTAATATCTGTATTTCCCAGTTCATATCTCTACCTACTCCTTTTATCTTGATATCCTTATTGTATCAATATCTTTTTTACATTACAATGTATCTTATAAACTAATGACAAGGAGGATGGCTATGCCCTCTCAAAATACTAAAAGTTCACCACTTACTGACCTAGCTTATTATCAAGAAGCTTTGCAGCATCTTCATGAAGAACGCATTACAGATGCTTTAAACAGTATCAATATGGCAGTTAGCTTAGCTACTGATAAATCTTTATATGTATTTTATAAGATACAAATACTCTATCTTGCGAAGCTCACATCTGAGTGTACTTCGCTCATACTCAGTCACCTACATTTCTTATACACCCATTGCACATTAAGTCAATTTACCGAAATCCTTACTGATTACCAAGAAATTTGTAATTGTACTACTGAAGATTTAGCTGATACGCTTACACTGCATCATGTTCCTGCTATTTTAGCATCTGTCTATCCTGAGCTAGTAGACGTTAATGACTATAATTTTCATAGTAAGGCGTTAGAATACGAGCAATCTGGTAACCTTGAAGGATGTATCTCTTGTTGCCATTTAGCACTAAAGTTCGAGCCAGCTTCAATTTCTCTCTTACATTTACAAGCAACTTGCTATATGACGCTAAAAGATTATACCCAAGCTATCCTTATCTATAATCAATTGCTAGCCGTACATACACTAACCTCTGAAATAGCTTATCCTTTAGGACTTGCTTATATGCAAATAGGTAATTTAAAACAAGCGGTTTCTTATTTTAAACAATTACTTCTAGAAACACCTCGTCATATAGATGGTCTTGTAAATCTCAGCGAATGTTATATTCAACTAACCGACTATAAACCTGCTATTCCTTACCTTGAAAAGCTTACTCGTTTAGAACCAACTAATACCACTTATCTTCTAAGACTTGGTGAAATTTATAATCTACTTAATCGTAAGCATCTAGCTAAAAAATATTACAAGTTAGCTCATGACCTGCAACAAGAAAAACCTGAAGTAGCTCCTTCTTTTATTAAATACTCAAATATTAAACATCAAATAGGATTAGGTCTAGGTGTTCTCCTTCTTCTATTAAGTATTTCACAATTTTATTTGTTTAACCTTGGTGTTTTACCTTCTATTATTTATCAAGTAGATGTAGCTGTAAATACTTCTGTTATTCCTGTTAATGGTTTTACAGACTTTAAAGTTTCCTATAAGCAATTTCCTTTCTATGCAAAAGATCCTACTTTCCAAATTATCTCTACTGATTCCAAAATAGCTGATGTTATCGAAGGTCTATCTTCTTTAAATGGATTTGCTATAGGTAAGGCAACTTTTAATGTGAATTTAAATGATGTAACTAAAACAAGCTTTATAATTGAGGTGAGAGAATCTGTACCAACAGCTATTAATGTCCAACCATTTGAGTTACCATTAATAGTAGGTACTACGAGTAAACTTACTTCAACTATTGTTTATGAAGATGATCTAGCTGGTAATTTAGTAACTACCTTTACCTCTACTAATCCAACTATTTTATCAGTATCATCCTCTGGTGATATGCTTAAAGCACTTGCTCCTGGCAAAGCAACTATCATTGCTACTTGTGGACAGATAAGTTCATCTATAGAAATAGAAGTCATTACTCCTTAATTCCAAAAATTGTGATATAACGCAAAAAAACCACCTTCATAATAAAGGTGGTTTTTGTTATGCGGATGAAGGGAATCGAACCCCCACGCCAATGGCGCTAGATCCTAAGTCTAGTGCGTCTGCCAGTTCCGCCACATCCGCATATTATGAGCCACCCGGGGCTCGAACCCGGGACCACTTGATTAAAAGTCAAGTGCTCTACCAACTGAGCTAGTGACCCACATTATATATCCTATAAGGATAACAGGGCTAGAAGGATTCGAACCTTCGAATGCAGGAATCAAAATCCTGTGCCTTACCGCTTGGCGATAACCCTATACAGCGTATCCACAGGGATTCGAACCCCGGACCCACGCCTTAGAAGGGCGTTGCTCTATCCAGCTGAGCTATGGATACATAAAGCGGGTGATGGGAATCGAACCCACGTGGCCAGCTTGGAAGGCTGGTGTTCTACCATTGAACTACACCCGCATGGTGTATAAATTAAGTCGGGGTGACAGGACTCGAACCTGCGGCCTCCTGAACCCAAATCAGGCGCTCTAGCCAAACTGAGCTACACCCCGGCAGTCAACTATTGCTGACCTTTATTATTATACACTATTTTAGACCTAAGTCAATACGTTTTTACATTTATTTTTGATAAAAACTTTACTACTCCATCTTTATCATTTCCACCAATTATTCCTGTAGCTATTTGCTTGACTTCTTCCTTAGCATTTTCCACAGCATAACCTTCATCAGATAGTTCAAACATAGGTATATCATTTAAATTATCCCCAAAACATACTACCTTATCAAAACCATATTCTACTTTTACCGCTTTGATAGCCTGTGCTTTTGATACATCACTCTGATAAATCTCTAAATAATATGTATCCTCTAAATACACATCTTTATAAGCTATCCCCTTTATCCCTTCAATATTTTTAATCTTTTCATAGAATTCTTTGATTTTATTTTCTGTATCTATAAGCACAAAATAAACTACAGGCATCTCACGAGAGATTCTTTCCCTCATAAAAGTTTTTCTACTATTATTCTTACGCTGTTTATAAAAATCTTCTTGTGCTTGATTTTCTAAATTACTATAATACGTATAAATATGATCTTCTTCAATACAATAAATAAAAGCATTCTGCTCTGATTCCTCTATTACTCCAAGCATTTTTTCAACTGCAGCTGCCTCAATATATTTAATATCTAAGTATTTATCATTCTTTATATCGTAGGTACTTGCTCCATTCATTACAATCATCGGTAGGTTGATAGGTATGCCCTCTAATAACTCTACAACCGTTGCAGGTGTCCTTGCTGTTGCTATAGAAAAGTTAACTCTCTATTTATTTTTTGACAATAAAAAAAGACTAAGATAATTCTTAGTCTTTTCATGTAT
>JAVVPO010000118.1:0-4957 GCA_036655715.1 Cellulosilyticaceae bacterium
GGCATTGAAAAAGGGAAAGAAGATATGGTAAAAGAACTTTTAAAAGAAGGATTATTGAGCAAAGAACAAATTGTAAAAGTAGCCAAATTACCACTTGAGAAAATAGAAGACATAGAAAAGAATATTATTGCATTTCATTAAAGTAAAAAAACTAGCGAGTTCTCGCTAGTTTTTTTGTGCCTAAAAATTTTTAGTCTTAAGAAGTTTTTTAATCTTATGTATAATATTATCTTGACTATAGGGTTGCCAGATAGTTTATAATACACTAATAATAAAAAGAATTAAAAAAACAAATAATAAAATAAAAGGAGGTAAGAATATGAAATTAATTTTAAGTTATTTAAAGAACTACAAGCTTCTTGTGTGTCTTAATATACTATCTGTTTTTGGTTTTGCGCTTGTAGAACTTGGGATTCCTACTATTATGGCGAAGATTATTGATAATGGGATTGCTACTCAGGATACAGCTTATATTTATCGTATGGGTATAGTAATGGCTATTATTTCTGTAGTGGGTGTATTAGGAACTATATCACTTGGCTATTGTTCTTCAAAAATATCAACCAATGTGACGCGTGATATACGTAATGATATCTTTAGAAAAGTACAGGAGTTCTCTCATAGTGAGTATGATGCTTTGGGGATTTCTTCAATGATTACAAGGACCACTAATGATGCTTTTCAAATTTTACAATTTACAAATACATTACTTAGGATGGCTCTTCTAACGCCTATTATGTTTTTGGTAAGTGCTATAATGATTGTCAAAACAAGTGTAAGTCTATCAGTGGTCTTAGCTATTACGATCCCTTTTATTATATTGGGGGTTGTGATTATCGCTAAGATTTCAGGACCACTTTCAGAAGTGCAGCAAAAAAGGTTAGATAAACTCAATCGTATTTCAAGAGAGAATTTAACAGGTATTCGTGTCATTCGTGCTTTTGGAAATGATACGCATGAAAATGAGCGTTTTGCTGATACGAATGAGGCCTATACAAAAGTATCTAAGAAACTACATAAGCTGATGGCTATTTCTCAGCCTACATTTTTCTTTATGCTTAATGTAGCTATTATTGCAATCTTTTGGATTTCAAGTCAGATGATTGGCGTAGGGTCACTTCAAGTAGGGGAGTTAGTAGCTTTTATTGAATATTTATTCCATGCTATGTTTTCTATTATGCTCTTTTCTATGGTGTTTATTATGTATCCTAAAGCACGTGTCTCTGCCAATCGTATTCAGGAGATATTAGATACAAAACCTATTATCATCAATCCCAAAGAGGGTATAAAAGAAACAAAAGAACAAGGTTTAGTGGTATTTGATCATGTAACCTTTAGATATCCAGATGGAGAAGAAGCAGTGCTTCGTGATATTAGTTTTACAGCGAAACAAGGTGAAATGGTTGCTTTTATTGGTAGTACAGGAAGTGGGAAGAGTACACTCATTAACCTGATTCCAAGATTTTATGATGTGACAGAAGGCTCTATTAAAATTGACGGTGTGGATGTAAGGGATTATGACTTAAAGGCTTTAAGAAATAAGATAGGCTTTATCCCTCAAAAAACAAGACTCTTTACAGGAACCATTGCGGAGAATATTAAATTTGGGAAGAAGGATGCAACACAGGAAGAAATAAAGAATTCTACGAAGGTTGCACAAGCTTATCCCTTTATTAAAGGGAAATCAAAACAATTTGAAGAGCCGATCAGTGAAGGTGGGTCCAATATGTCTGGTGGACAAAAACAGAGGTTATCTATTGCAAGAGCCATTGTTAGAAAGCCAGAAATCTATATTTTCGATGATAGTTTTTCGGCTCTAGATTTTAAAACAGATGCAGCCCTTCGTGCTAAGCTTAAGGAAGAGACAGCGCATTCAGCTGTATTAGTAGTTGCGCAGCGTATAGGTTCTATTTTAGAGGCCGATCAAATCATTGTGTTAAATGAAGGAGAGGTTGTAGGGATAGGTAAGCATGAAGAACTATTAAGAAGTTGTGACATTTATCAAGAGATAGCTTTATCACAACTTTCAAAGGAGGAGTTAAAGCTATGAAAAATTTTAAAGAGATAATCAAAAAACTCATTCCTTATTTAAAACCTTACTTAGTTCCTTTTGTAGGTGCTATTTTATTCATCATTGCTGCAGCAGTAATCAATGCGATTACCCCAAGAACCGAAGGGCTTATTATTACACAGCTTACCAATGATGTGTTTGCAATGGGGAGGGGAGTAGAAGGCGCAGGTATAAACTTTAACTATATTATAAAGGTGCTTGTTTTATTGGGTGGGCTTTATTTGATGGGTACTTTAGCCACTTATGTAGCAAGTTTCTTTTTAACGAATGCCATTCAAAATACGGTGAAAGACTTAAGAAATGCTGTGCAAAATAAGATACGTAAGCTGCCTATTGGCTATTTTGATCAAAATAGTTATGGAGATGTATTAAGTCGTATCACCAATGATATTGACACGATTTCAAATGCTATGCAGCAAAGTTTTAGTCAGGTGATTAACTCGGTTTTATCTTTAACTTTGGCTCTTGGGATGATGTATGCTATTAATGTGCAAATGGCATTGGTAGCAACACTTATTATTCCGCTTAGTTATCTTGTCTCAAAGTTCATCGTAGGGAAATCTCAAAGCTTATTTTATGACCAGCAACAAGTGCTTGGGAGGTTAAATGGGACAGTACAAGAGATGTATACAGGATTTAACGAGATTAAGTTATATGGTAAACAAGAAGATGCTATAGAAGAATTTGAAACTATTAATGAAGAGCTTTGCCATACAGGATTTAAGGCGCAGTTTATCTCTAGTATTATGTCACCACTTGTATCTCTTATAAGTTATCTAGGTATTGCGGTGATAGGCACTATGGGTGGTATCTTAACACTAGGTGGTGCATTAACTGTAGGGAACTTACAAGCATTTATCCGTTACATTTGGCAAATCAATCAGCCGCTTACACAAGTTACACAGCTTTCTTCAGCTATTCAGTCTGCTTTTGCAGCGGCTACACGTGTATTTGAGTTCTTAGAAGAAAGTGAAGAAGTAAAAAATCCAGATAGTGTAGCGAAGTTAACAGATGCCAAAGGGAATGTAGCTTTTGAACATGTAAACTTTGGATACAAAGAAGGTAGTACACTGATTGAAGATTTAAGTGTAGAAGTAAAAAGTGGTCAGATGGTAGCTATCGTAGGCCCAACAGGTGCGGGAAAGACTACACTTATTAACTTACTCATGCGTTTTTATGATATAAAGGGTGGGTCTATTAAAATAGATGGTGTAGACATACGTGATATGCAGCGTGAAGATTTAAGAAGCCTTTTTGGTATGGTGCTTCAAGATACATGGCTTTACAAGGGGACGATTGCTGAAAATATTGAGTATGGCAGATTTGGCGCGACAAGAGAGGAAATCATACAAGCGGCGAAAGTTGCCAATGTACATCACTTTATTAAGACGCTTCCAGAAGGATATGATATGGTACTTAATGAAGAAGCTTCAAATATTTCTCAGGGAGAAAAACAGTTGCTCACCATTGCTAGAGCTATTTTAAAAGACCCAGCTATTCTTATATTAGATGAAGCAACGAGTTCTGTGGATACAAGGATTGAATTAATACTTCAAAAAGCCATGAGGAATGTGATGAAGGGAAGAACAAGTTTTGTTATCGCCCATAGGCTTTCAACCATTAAGAGTGCTGACTTAATTCTTGTGATTAATGAAGGAGACATTGTAGAGCAAGGGACACATGAAGAGCTTATGGCACAAGGCGGATTCTATGAATCACTTTATAATAGCCAATTTGCAGATAAAGAAGTTTGAAAGGGAGAACTACATCAAAGTATATGATGAAGGAGAAATACCTTCGATGGTATTTTTAAAGGTGGTAAAGAAAGATAAGCCCATGAACTTAGAAAAACTAGGTTCGTGGGTTATTTTAGTTTTAAAATAAATGTGACTAAGCTATAATAAAAAGTAAAAAGGATTAAATATCAATGAATATACAAATATTTGGAACAAAAAAATGTAACGACACAAAAAAAGCAGAGCGTTATTTTAAAGAACGTAATATAAAATATCAAATGATTAATTTGAAAGAAAAGGGCTTAAGTCAAGGGGAACTAAACAGTGTAAAACAAGCTGTAGGCGGCATTGTAGAGATGATTGATGAAAACTGCAAAGACAAAGAAGCTGTATCAAGGGTTCAACATGCTTCACATATTAATAAGGAAAAAAGAGTATTAGAGTATCCCCAGCTTCTAAAAACACCTATTGTAAGAAATGGTAAAGAAGCTACAATAGGTTATAAACCAGAAGTTTGGAAAGAATGGACCTAATAGCAATAGAAAACACGTTTGAAAATATGTATGAAATGTATAAGAAATTTCCAAATATAGCTGCCAAAGTTATTATCTTTGGTTCTACTACCACCTCAGCTTGTAATAGATATAGTGATGTTGATGTATTGGTAATAGTTCCTGATAAGAATATGTATAGAGAACAATTAAGCCAGTTTTTATTGGCATTGGATTTTGAAGTAGATATATTATATTGATATGAAAGATTGGTGTACAGAAGCAAGATACAATATTAACTTTAAAGGATGCAAAAAGGGATTTAAATAAAGTTTAAAAAAGGTGAAGACTTTTGAAGGGTAAGGGTATATACAAAGTGTAAAGGTAATCGCTCACACCGGTTAGTAGTGAAAGCTTTTACACCTGTTATTCTCTTTTAGTAACGAAGTGGTTCATTAACTACCCCCTTGGAAGATGAAACATAAGTTACCGGATGAGAATACTACCCTATAGTTTGTGTGTAGCCAAGCTATGAGGAAATTATAGAATAAGACCTATCAACCAATGCCAACCGACGCAGCTAACGCCAACCGTTATACGGCCTAAGTCACAGATGCATTTCTGATGCCCCCACATGCAATGAGTCATGATGAGCTATA
>JAVVPO010000119.1:0-4874 GCA_036655715.1 Cellulosilyticaceae bacterium
ATAGCATTTATTAAAAAACTCTTGAGCACTTATTAATGCATTAACACCTGTCAAATGTTGATAGTTATCTTCTTTGGCATCAATGACATAATAATCCTTATACTCAAATGCATCTGAACATACTAAATACTGATAGTTAACATAGCTTTCTTTATATGCCATAGCCTCACTAATCAATATATCTCTAACTCTTTCTTTAAAATTACCCTTTGGCATTTGTATATCCTCCTAAAAATAAAAGGATGACCTAAGTCATCCTTTTATTGATTTTTCGCAGTTTTCTCTGTAATGGAAATGAGTTTTAGGTCTTCATCCCGACCAATGGAGATGAGTTTTAAGTCTTCATCCCGACTATTATAGTTTTATTATACCACTAAAAAACTTTTCTAGTCAACAAACATATTTAAGAGAAAAAAATTATTCAGTATTTATAGGTAAAGAAAGTCTGAGCTATTACTATACACAATCCAAGCCCTGATAGAACATCTCTTTAACTACGAGGGGGCTATATGCCTATTTGTCAAAAGCTTTAACTTGCCCTTTGATAATAATCAGGCTGAACAGTTATCAATTTTTTATAATAGTACAAATAAAAAGATTCCACCTTGATGCGCTTTAGAAATAGGCGTACCAAGGTGGAATCTTTTTGTAGTAGTCTATCAAGGCAATGATGCCCTCTTTCTTTTAACTATCTCTAGAAATTTATCCCCCCTTGAATTTAAGGTAATCCCTTAAATCCTAGACATCTTTCCTAAGATAGGTGTAGCTTGATAAGACTGGCTCTTCCTCTGTATAACTAGGCTAGATTCGGCTTTGGTGATAGGCTCTAGAGGTGATGGATGTTCGTATAGCTCATCATGACTCATTGCATGTGGGGGCATCAGAAATGCATCTGTGACTTAGGCGTATGACGGTTGGCGTTGGCTGCGTAGGGCAACTTTGGTTAATAGGCCTTATTCTGTTATTTCCTCCTAGTTTGGCTACACACAAACTAGCAAGTAGTTTTCTCATCTGGTAACTTACACTTCATCTTCCAAGGGGGGTAGTTGATAAAGTACTGGGTGACCAAATGAGATTATTCAGTGTAAAAACTTTCACCGCTAACCGGTGTGGATGATTGCCTTTACACCATTGTATATACCACACGTTTCAAAAAGTCTTCACTTTTTTGAAATTTATTTTAGAGTACCTTGTAACTTCCCTTAGAAGTTAAAATTCTTCATATTTATTTTTTTTATTTCTGTAAGTCATAATTAATCCTAATCTCATTAATAACTTTCACTCTATCTACTAACAATGCCAATTGATTTTGCTAGATTCAGCTCATCTTTCATACCAATATCACGTAATGCTTTATATTCTTCTTCTGCAAGTTGATCATAACCTTCAATAAAGCCTTCCCAAATTTACTTCCTAGTATTTACTGGTATTTTCATCTACCACCTATTAAATACATGCTTATTTTGCTATGCTAAAAGTCTAATGCGTTGTCATCTATACCTATTCTCAAAGGAGGAAAAACTTTGAAAAAACAACATATTACTACTTCTTACGGAATCATTCACCTCTATATCACAGGAACTGGCCCAAAGCCCCTTGTACTTCTTCACGGTGCTGGCTGTGATAATGCCCTACTTTCTTGGCGTGAAGTCATGGAGGCCTTTCCAGATGAGTATACGATTTATGCGCCAGACCATCTGGGGTATGGTCTGAGTGACAAACCCACCGATCTCATTGGCAGTGCTTTTTATCCTACTCATATTGCTTGTCTAAAGGAAATCGTAGACTGCCTCGGACTAGATACCTTTGCCCTAGTCGGACTATCCATGGGCGGTGCTATTGCTATTGGTTTTGCCTTGCAATATCCTAAAAGAGTACAGTACCTATTTCCCGTAGCTTCATGGGGTCTGTCTACTAGTTTTCCTTTTCAGCGACTTGCTAACTGGTATATTTTCAAAACTAACGGCACCCTCTACCAATATCAATGGCTTGTTAAGTTCAAATTTTTTGCTAAATATTTTATCGGCTACTCCCTCATAGGAAACAGAAAAAATATTACAAGCGCCCTCACAGAAGAAGTCCTACAAGCATGTAGCCGTGATGGCGCAGGTAAATCTATGCAGGATTTTCAACGAAGCTCCTGTACCAAAGGGGGTATACTACCTTTCTATGCCGACGAACTCAAAAAATTAAGAATGCCTGTTATCTTTATTGCAGGTGAGAAAGACCCTCTTGTTCGTTTAAAAGATATAAAAGCTGCTGCTAAAAAAGTTCCCAAAGGAAAACTCTACATCTTCCCAAAAGGTAAGCACTGGTCCGTCAAAGAAAAGCCTCATGCTTTTGTAGAAATCATAAGGAAATACTACTAAAGCCCCCCTCTTCTTCTCCTCCAAAAAGCTATGATTTGATTACCTGCTAAAATAATTCCTGTCGTTACGATTACTAAGTAAAAGCTAATTCCCCGGCTTAATAACATTGCTGATTTAATTTCTCCCACAGAATAAATTCTTTGATATAATTTCAAAAATACCCCTTCACTTATACCCACACCACCAGGTACGGGTACAAAAGATGTTGCTACCCGAATAAACCCTTGCAATAAAATAATTTCTCCAAAAGATGCCACCCCACCGCCTAATGCCTTATACACAAAATAAGGAATACTAAGTAATGCCACTATCTGAATAATTGTAAGACATACTACACTTACCATCACACCTACTTGCTCTTTAATCAAGTTTGAACATCGACCATATAGCACTACTTGTTCATCCCATTTATCACATGCTATCTTCCTCTTTTCTTGTGTCTTAAAAGGAATTTTATTAATAATCCATGCTCCTAATCTATGCATTTTATGCATCACCATTTTTGAAAAAACAGTGAATAGAAGAAGACCACACAATGTACTACTACAACTAATTCCTACTATCGCCAAACTCTTTATCATATTAGAAGTGAATGAAGACCATAGTGTTACAAGGCTTACTATCCCAATACAAACTAATATAAATTGATAGCACGCAAGCTGTATTAATAAAACAAGAGACCCTTCTGCAATTTCTATACCATCTTTTTTCATTGAGTAGACCTGTACAGGCTGCCCTCCAGTTGCTCCTGGTGTAATAGCACTAAAAAATATCCCATTGCATGCATACTTCAACCCTCTTATCACCGTAATTTTGCAAGATAACATTGATAATAAAATTTTTATATTTAGACTATCTGCCATAACATAAACCGCACTCATTCCTATTCCAATAATTAAATACTTAGGGATAACTGATTTAGAAACTAATAATACCTGTTTAAAGTCTTGCCCTTTTAAAAACATACTCATTGTTCCAATGATAAGTATTAAAAATATTGAGATTTGTACCAGAAATTTTTTTATGCTTACTTTTTGCATAGTTTATCTCCTCTTTATCTTATTTTATCACCTAAACTATTTCATAATAAATACTCCACATTCCTTGTTATTTATTATGCTCAGATATCTTCAAATAAATAATGCTTCATGTTTTTTCTCATAGACAGTAAAATCATATGAAATTCATTTACAAAAAGGCTATACTCTTTGATTATCAATGAGTATAGCCTTTAAAACTTTGTATAGGTTTCTCTAATTTTAGATTTTGATGACGAAGTGACGCCGTAGTGGTACAAGTTAATCAAATCTATCTAGCACTATTTAACAGCATTTATTAATCCCAATTTATATCACTATCTCCAAAAACTTCACCTTGTTCCATCAGTTTTTGAGTTTCTACTATACGTATTTTTTCTATAGGTGTTATCTTCGTAAAATCTGCATCCCAAGCTAGCACCATTCTTTTAATAAATTCGTATGCTAAATTCTGCTCTTCTTCAGGTAACATATCCACTAACTCTACTATTTGTTGTGAAACTGGTGACATATTCACACCTCCTCTTATTTATAAATATCTCCTCGTGAACCTACATCTACTATATGCAATACCATATTGTCGCTATCATCTTTTTTATACTCATATAGTATTCTATACTTTCCAATACGCAAACGATACATTCCTTCAATTCCTTGCATATTTTTGATATCACCTTTAGGTGGTACTTCTATTAATCCTAAAATTCCATTTCTTATACGTTGCTTTGTAGGCTTATCCATAGAATTAATCATTTTAACTGCTACCTTAGAATAGAATATATTCATCCTTTGTCCCTTTCTGCAATTTCCTACTTCTTAATCTTATTATACCCCCTATGTTACTCATTTTCAAATAAAAAACTCCTGATATAAGTATCAACCGATACCTCTATCAAGAGCCTCAACAATACCTTTGTCTCATTTGTCTGCTACTTCTTTTTTAACCATTAGTACATTGTAGCTTTGCCTGTTCAAGCACATCTTCAATGGCTTTTTCACTTTTATTTGGCGGATAGTCATACTTTTTAAGAAGTCGTTTAATCTCTCTTCTCATTTTAGCTTGTGCTTGAGTTTTTTCGTACCAAGCGTGAGTCATGTTCTCTTTGATAGTTTTTGTAAGTTCCTTAGCTATTTTGATGAGTATTTCACTATCCATCTCTTTGATGACATCTGGGTCTGCTGTGAGTACATCAAAGAATGCTTTTTCCTCGTAGCTTAGTTCCATCTGTGTACCTTCTTGAATAGCTTCCATTAATGCTTCTTTGAACTTCAGCAATTCTTCAAGAACTTTGAATACATCTTCTTCATCATTTCTGTTGTTGTACTTATCAATGATTTTTTGGAGCTTCTCTGAGAACTCTCTGCTTTTTACAAGGTTAACTTTCTTAATGTCATTAACCTTTTCCTTCATCACTCTCATGAGGATATTCGCTGCAATGTTCTTTTGTGGTAATGCTTGGAGCTTACG
>JAVVPO010000120.1:0-4625 GCA_036655715.1 Cellulosilyticaceae bacterium
TCTCCCTTTTAGGCGAACCTCATGCAAAAAATCATTTAATCCATCCTACTCTATCTACTGATATAACGCCCTATCAGCCTCCACATCTACCCCACTCCATATCTTCTGCGCCGTATACATTTCATCCTGATGAGTCCAGAACGAATGATCTCCATCTAATCCAAGTGGTAAGAAGGCAAAACTACATAAATATACACTGCCCTGTGAGATATAAACCTCTGCTAAACTTGGTTGATTGCCATATAACCCAATATTAAGCCAGCCCTCTTCATCAAAAGTATTCGGTGCATCTAAGCATTTCATAATTACCGAGGTTAAAGCACCTCTTACCCCTGCCTCACTTATCTCTTCAGGTAATTCCTGCGCTAGTGCCATATGTGCTAGGTGGTGGAATGCCCCGCATCTATACACAATAGACCTTCCTACTGGACAGAAAGTCCCATCTGTATGAATGGACATTTCCTGAATCCTAGCATATCGCTTTGCTCTTTCCATCATAACTGGATAATGTAACTTAGTATCCCTATAATCTTCTTTAACCTGCTTTAGAATTTCCATTAAGAATGGCTGTATCACAAAACTATTATAGTAATCAGAATGATAACTCTTACCATCCTTATACTCTCCATCTCCAGCATACCACTGCTCCATTTGCTTGATACTATAATCAATACGCATCATGTCGCACTCTTCTCCTATACTATAGAAGAAAGCCTCTACCATAGCACTAAAGAGTAGCCAGTTATTGTAGCCAGGTTGTACTCGTCTCGTCTCTTTGAAATACTTAATGATATTATGCTTGGTCTCTACACCTAAAGCTTCCCATACTGTTTCCTTTGCACGGATTAATCCAAGTGCAAGAAAGGCTGTATCCACTAGTGTTTGTGGTAGATACTCCCCATCTTTTTTAGTGAAAAGAAAATCTGGTGCATCTGGGTTTACTGCATTCCTTAATCCCCTAAGTGTCAGTTCTAAGTATTGCTTTTGTAGCTTTTCTTCTCTCTCGTCTAATTGTTTCGCATTAAACCAAGGTGTTAAGCCGCATAAAGTTCTTCCTACCGCTTCTAGATATGTACAGTACTCTCTATCTGCCATCTCTGCGTGTTGCTTAAGAGGCATTTGTTCTTTTAAAGTGTTGTTTGCTAAATGATAGACTACAGGATGTGCAACGCGCACCAACCTATCTACCCATATTTGACGTTTGCTCATTATCTATACTCCTTTTTCCCTATAAAGTTATATACTTATATTACAACTATACTTTTTTTCTTATAAGGTGTATATATTATTCTCCCCTATACTCCTCATTATTTATCTTTTTTTTACACTTCATACTTTTCTATTTACAAAAGATGCCCTATTCTTTCTATAACTAGGGCTAGAAAGAATAGGACATCTTTATTTTATATCTATTAATTATTTTGTTTCCATAAAATCTTTAAGGCCCGCGCAAGTTGGTAGTCCCTCGTTATCGCCTTCATTCATAACTTGTAATGCACCGATTGCATTAGCACGTTTTGTACATTCTTCAAGTGATAGTTTCTCTAAAATACCACTTACAAATCCTACTGCAAAACCATCTCCAGCTCCTACAGTATCAATTACTTTATCTACCTTGTAGCCTTTTACAAAATGCTCCTGGGTTTGTGTCTTAACATATGCGCCTTCTGGGCCACATTTGATAACAACCACTTTAACACCTTTATTCAGGTAGAAGTCCGCGATATCTTTTGGCTCATCAAATCCAGTTAATATTTTACCTTCACTGATACCTGGTAACACGATATCACATTTACATGCAATTTTATTAATAGTCTTCACCATTTTATCATGATCTTTCCAAAGAGTTAATCTTAGGTTCGGGTCAAATGATGTTGTAAGTCCTTTATTTTTTGCTTTCTCAACTAGGTAGAGTAAAGTTGCTCTAGATGTTGTTGATACAGCTGGGAATATCCCTGTTAAGTGGAAGTGATCGAATTCATTCATATCGATATCTTCTACATCTTCTATTTGTAAGTTAGAAGCCGCTGATCCATTTCTGTAGTAAGCTACATCTGGGTCACCTTCTTCTGTTTTTGCTTTTAATTGGAATGCTGTTGGATAGTGATTATCAAAACTTACATGTTCAGTATTAATGTGCTCACCATTCAAGAAATCTAATAAGTATTTTCCAAAAGGATCATTCCCTAACTTCGTGATATAGCTTACTTCGTGGTTTAATCTTTTAAGTCCAATCGCTACATTCATCTCAGCACCTGCAGCTGATCTAGTGAATTTTTGGATTGTTTGTAAATTTCCTGTTTGATCTGCAATAAAGAGTGCCATTGGTTCGCCTATTAATATTACTCTTGCCATAAAATCTCTCTCCTCATATATCTTCATTCATTTTTTTATTTATATTATTTATAAAATAAGCTGCTCTTATGAGCTGACTTATATTCGCCAAATATGGGAGAGATGTGAACATCTCTTAGCCAACATACGAAAAAAGGTTAGAGTCTTCACTCTAACCTTTCTTTAGACTCATGCAGATATATATAATTAATTATTTATATTTAAAACTACAATGAGCAAATTTTTATTTTTAAGGGTGAACTACAAGCGGGCCCATACCCGCTTTAGTTCATTAGGGGTTATTCAACATATAATGGGTTTATATGTTTGTAGTCATATAGTCTCTTATTATATAAATATTGGCTCGTCGCCACAATCCAATATCTAGAGGTTACAATAGCTTTCTATATGTACTAAATTATTTTTTGTCTACATACTTATTATATCTTATTTTTTTTTAGATGTATAGGTGTAATATTATTTTTTTTTATATTTCCTTCATTAAAACTATAACTTTTTTTGATTTATAACTTATTTTTATAAATTTCATTTATGTTGCCTAAATTTTTATTAGTAACCTTTTTGTATGTATTTATTTTACATATAAAAAAAATTTTGTTATATTATAAGTACAACATTATAATTTTAGAAACTAGGGGGGAGCAACTTATGAAAACTATTCATGATAACTTAGAAATCTTTACACAAGTTCTAGATTTAATTGAAAATCACTTTGGTAGTAAGTGTGAAGTTGTTTTACATGATAATACAAAAGAATATGAACACACCATTGTTGATATCCGTAACGGTCATGTTACTGGTAGAAAAGTTGGTGACTGCGGTGGCAACTGGGGTCTTGAAGTAATGAGCAATTCTTCTAATAACTCACATATTTATAATAAAATCATTCATACGCGTTCTGGGCAGATTATAAGGGGCTCTTCAGTCTTTCTAAAAGATGATGAAGGGAATAATATTGGTTCAGTCTGCGTAAATTATGATATTACAGATTCTCTTAAATGCGAAGAATTCCTTAGACAGTTCAATAACTATACAACACCTGCGCCTTCATCTAATGAGTTGTTTACTAACGATGTCAATCAACTTATGGATAATCTACTTATCCAATGCGAAAATATGTTTAATAAACCCTCTTCAGAACTTAGTAAAGATGAAAAACTGGAAATTGTTAAATATCTAGATAACAAAGGGGCCTTCCTTATTACAAAATCTGGCGACCGCGTTTGCGAATGTCTAGGTATCTCTAAATTTACTCTTTATAATTATTTAGAAGCAGTACGTGAAGGCAAATAGCCTTCTGCTTCTTTACTCACCTATCTATTACTCAACTTCTAACTTCCTTGTATAATCAGCTTAAATTAAATTCCATTCTAAAGGAGTCTTAAATTATGATACAAGAAGTCTTAAATTCATTCAAATCTTCTCATCAACCAAAAACCATGTCCTACCAAGGCATAGATTGGCAATACTATACGAGTGGTACAGGCGCGCAAACGATTCTACTTCTTCCCGGCATGCTTGGTACTAGTGAAGTTTTATTTCCTTATTTTGCTCACTTCAGCTCTTCCTATCATGTCATTATGCCTATTTACCCTAATCTTTATACTATGAAAGAACTTCTTCAAGGTTTACATATATTACTCAGAAAAGAAAAAGCAGAAAATGTTATTTTAATAGGTAGTGGATTCGGCGGAGCTATTGCTCAGTGTTATATGAGAAAACACCCAAAACTCATCTCTCACCTTATTCTTCTACATAGCAATACTATGAATGTTCATATTCCTGAATCTGCTTTCCACAGTCGTATTGTCTATCTTGCTAAGATGATTAAATTCACAGATCTCATGCCACTTGCCTATATCAAATCTTCTTACAAGAAAAATTTCAAATCCATTAGCAAAAGCCTTTCTAAAGATAACCTCTTTTGGAAAAATCATCTCTATAATCTAGCTAACACTTACACCAAACCTACTATGAATGCTAGCTTCGGAAGACTCTTTGATTTCACAAGCAACTACCAGCTCAGTTCTACCGACTATGAAAACTGGAAAGGAACTACTCTACTCATCGAAGATACTTGCCAAGACAGCTATATGTCTATCGAGAGAGACTCTCTCCATCTTATCTATCCAGATGCCTTTATTCATGTAGAAGATGGACTTGCCTCTATGAACAGCTTAGATAAGTATGAAACTTATATTCAGGTTATCGAAGGCTTTATAGCTGATTCATCAGCACTTCATACAGTTGCACTGTGACATTCTCATTGT
>JAVVPO010000121.1:0-4594 GCA_036655715.1 Cellulosilyticaceae bacterium
TATATACTTAAGATATCTAAATATTAATCAAAAGAGGTAATTATCATGACTACTTTTCACTTTCTTAATCAACAAATTATTTATCCTCATATCACAAACTTATGTGACCAAATTTCTAAGTTTAAACACGAGCTGCACTTAGATGGTCTATTAGCCTTTCCAGAAGATGAACAATTCTTACCAGGAACCATTTCTAGTAGTTTTTCTTATCTTCTTACTTCTTTAGATAGAACTTCTAAAGATTTCAATCTCTGGTCTTATAAAACATCTGAAATCATCAAACATAATGCTACCCTTTCTATGAGTACATTTGGTATTCTAGAATTTCTATCTGCACTTTATGAACTTCATAAAAATAGTCTTTTAGACTCTATTGTTAATAACGAAACCTTACATATTCTTAAACAAAAACTTGATTGGCACGTCTTTGTAGATGACACAACTTGGACTCTTAAAAATGGTTTACCTACTAATTACTTTGGCGTAGCTTTCAGGATTGCTCTTCTTCGTGAACAACTTGGCTGGGACACAGAAGAAATCAGTGCTAAATTCTTAGGACTATTAATCAATCATATCACCACTCACTCTGGCAAATATCTTTATATGGACGAAACAAATGGAGAAGGTCGCTATGATAAGTATACTGTTTCTATTGCCGCTGAACTTTGTGAGTTATTGGTAGAGTTTAACAAGCCAATTCCTGATACCCTTAGACAAATCATGCAACAATGTTGTGATATACTTATCCAACTCCTTGACCCTCATGGTAATGGTTTTTGCTATGGACGTAGTATTGGTTCCCACGGAGAAGCTGTTATTATCGAGACTCTCCCTGTTGCAGCACGTATGGGTATCTTCTCGGAAGAAGATCTACCATTTATCTATACTGCCACGTACCACTCCGCCCATAAGATAGCAACATTTTGGCTAAATAAATCTCATGGTGGTTTTAATATTTGGGATGATGGCAGACGCACAGATCATTACCGTGGTAAAAGCCGCGTATTAGAAGTTAATCTAGATATGTCTCTTAAAATGATTCGTGCAGAAAATCACCTGAAAGCACTAGGTCTAAACCAATTAGATATTCTATCAGCTAAGGACTATGCTACTAAACTTACTACTTTACCTACCTTTAAATACTTCTGCTTTGAAAAAGAAAGTTATGAGCGTGGTTTACTTGTAGTACGTACACCTAAACATATCTTTAGCTTACCACTTATCAATGGAGGGCATAAACATTACGCTCATATCCCTTATCTACCACTGCCATTTTGCATAGGCATGATAGAGGGTACTCCTGAAGAAGTTCGCCCTATGCTTGTACCAAAACTTACTCTTCAAGACGGCACAGAGGTAATGCCTATTGCTTATATGAAAGATATCGTTATCGATGAAGTTAACCATACTATTAGCTTTAAGCAAGATGTCCTTTGCAACCTTAAAGATGACATTTATCCTGAAGTATTTGAAGGTATTAGCTGTCACACCCTCTTTACTTTTAGAGAAAATGAAATAACTAGAGAAGATTATTTTAACTTAAATCCTACTTTAAATGCTGTTAAAGTAGAGCTTGAACTAGATACTTTCTCTTGCCTAGATACAAAAGATACTGACTGCGTATCACTTAATCAAGGTGCTATAACGCACTTTAGTCTAACAGGTTTAGAGCTTAGCGAGATTAATGAAGTTGTAAGCAATTATGACTACGATACCCCTCATGGTGCTCACCAGTTAAACATCAAATGCGAAGGTATCCCTGAGCAAAATACTTTTACTACAAGCTGGACTATCTGCTATAATTCACTTTAGTCTAATCCTCATCAGTCATTTGATATAGATTCAAGAACACCCCATAACAAAGTCTAATGATTAAAATCAGACTTTGTTATGGGGTGTTCTTTTTATTCTATATAACCTAATCTCTTAGATATTTCACTAGCTGTTTTTTTCATGAGAGCTAAACTATCTGCTGGAGGGCTCTCAACAAATTCTTGATTTTGGCCAGCTGTACTAATAGCTGCAATAATTTTACCTCTGTAGTCATAAATAGGTACTGCCATACAGAAAATACCTTCTTCATGTTCTTCATCATCTATTGCATAACCTACTTCTCTAGCACGCTTTACTTGCTCTAATACCTCTTCAGCTGACTCTAAAGTCTTAGGTGTAAATTTTTCAAATGCCTTCTTGGATAGCTTTGATAAGATTTCCTCATCTGTATCTTGTAGCATCAAAACCTTACCTACGCCGGAGCAATATAGTGGAATTCTCCTACCTATTTGTGAATACATTCTTAGGCTATTAACACTTTGTATCTTCTCTATGAAGATAGCTTCGTGTCCTTCTAGGATAGCTAATTGTACTGGTTGCTTTAGTATATTAACAAGCTCTCTTAGATAAGGCGCTGCCTCTGTCTTTAGCTCTATACTATTTAGCTTAATGCTACTTAGTTCTACCATCTTAAGACCAATTAGATAATTAGATCCTACCTTCTCTATAAATCCTCTATTTTCCAAGGTAGTTACTAATCTATGAAGTGTTACTTTATTTAGTTCTAATAATACTTCTAGTTCTTTATTTGACAATCCTTGTGGGTACTCCGCTAATACTTCTAAAAGTACAAGTGCTCTATCTACCGTTTGTAATATACCTTTAGCCATAATCTCATTTCCATCTTTCTTGTATGATATTCTTACATATCATTATATCCAAAATAGCTTTTTAATACAAACTATCTTGCTAACCAACCACCATCTACAGCTACTGTGTAACCATTGATATAATCAGCTGCTTTAGAAGCTAAGAATACTGCTGGACCTTGCATATCTTCTGGTGTTCCCCAACGAGCTGCTGGAATTCTCTCTAAGATAGCTTTGTTTCTGTCTTCATCTGCTCTTAATGCTGTTGTATTGTTTGTAGCCATGTATCCTGGAGCAATAGCATTTACATTGATGTTGTCTTTAGCCCACTCGTTAGCCATAGCTCTTGTGATACCCATTACAGCTGATTTTGAAGCTGTGTATGATGGTACACGAATACCGCCTTGGAATGATAACATTGATGCGATATTGATGATTTTTCCGCCTTCACCTTGCTCGATGAATTTTTTAGCTACTGCTTGTGAGAAGAAGAATACTGTTTTTAAGTTGATGTTAAGCACATCATCCCAGTTTTGCTCTGAGAACTCAATAGCATCTTCTCTTCTGATGATCCCTGCATTGTTTACTAAGATATCGATTCTTCCGAAGTTCTCGATTGCTGTACTAATAATACCTTCGATTGGATCAGTTGACATAAGGTTCGCTACAGATCCTACGAATTTTCCACCTTTTTCTTCAACTAATTTTTGAGTTTCTGGCATTTCAACGTAGTCAACACCTACAACTGCTGCTCCTGCTGCTGCATAAGCTAAGCAAATTCCTTGTCCAAGACCTGTTGATGCTCCTGTTACGATTGCTACTTTACCCTCTAATGAAAATTGATTTGCAAAATTATTCATCTCTATCTCTCCTTATATGTAGTTTCATTATTTGAAACTATAATTACTTTATTTGAAAACTTAATTTAATTTTACTCTTTATTATCTATTTAGTCAATAGTAAAATTTCTTTTTTAGTAATCTTTATTTCATATAATGAAACCATAGAGCAAAAAAGGTATAAGACCAATCCTAGTGGATAGTCCTTATACCTTTTTTCACTCTATTTATTATACTCTCTTTTATCATTTGTACTTATGTACTTTACTCTTCCGTAGAACTATATCCACATTTTACGCAATGATATCCCTCTACTTCTCCCTTAGCTACATCAACTTCTTCACAGAAGCCCTCTACACTACCACACTTAGGACATATATTCATTTACTCACCCTCTCAGATTACCTGTTTTATCCAAATAATATCATTTACTGAGCGAGCTGTAAATATTAAAAAGTAACTTTAAACTTAGGTTTATCCTTGACAATATACTATTTTTCTTCTTTTTCAATAGCCTTATAAAGAATGACAATAAACCAAATCATAGATACTCCAAATAGTGCATGTGCTAATCCAGCAATATGATTAAGTCCTGCAACTTCAAATCCTCTTACCTGTGTAATACCTCTTATTAACATTGTTATCCATACATACACAAGTGTTACATTATAAACTATTAGCCATTTGCTAAAGTGCTTTACTTTAGAGATGCTAAAGTTTTTTTCAAATAATATAATACCTAAAAACATAAAGAATCCTAATATAAGTGCGTGTGGATGAAGCGCTTTTAATGTAGTCTGTCCCTCAAATCCATTTAACTTAGTAAACTCTCTAAAAAATACACCACCAGCTAATCCTAATACTAAATAAAAACTTGCTAAATTTAGATATTTTTTCATTTCATCGCCTCCTAGATAGTCATTTCTAAGTATTTTTTTCTTAACATGTAATAATAATTATTATATGATAATTTTATCATTTTAACAATATGCATTACTATCTATATTTTATCATTCTCTTAAAATTTTCTTTTTAATTCTATTCAAATTTCCAAAAAAAAGAAAAAGAGCGACTCATCGAGTCGCTCTAGGGGAGATACTGATATACTTAAGG
>JAVVPO010000122.1:0-4458 GCA_036655715.1 Cellulosilyticaceae bacterium
TTTGTAGCAGAAGGGGATATCTCGAATTATTTGGATAGGCTGACTTAGGACAGTCTATCAGTAATTTGAGGTATCCCCTTTTTGTAATAAGTTGGAACGAATAATTAAAGTTCTAAAAAATGAGAAAAGTTAATAAATATACTGTATACAAGTTATAGCATGTTTACTTGATAGTGTTAAGTGTACAAAAGTATTGAAAGCAAAGAAGTAATCCAACCTAAGGAGGAGCGCAAGTATGAATAATGTAGTTGAAATTCGCTGGCATGGTCGAGGTGGCCAAGGGGCGAAAACAGCATCTTTGTTATTAGCTGAAGCGGCATTTGATACAGGTAAGTATATACAAGGATTCCCAGAGTATGGCCCAGAACGGATGGGAGCACCTATTACAGCCTATAATCGTATTAGTGATGAGAGATTAACGATACACTCTAATATTTATGAGCCGGATTATGTAGTGGTAGTAGATGAGACTTTATTAGATGTAGTAGATGTTACAGCAGGGCTGAAGAAAGAAGGGGCAATTCTTGTTAATAGTGAGAAGACACCTGAAGAGTTAAAGAAAAAGCTAAATGGATATGAAGGGCGTATATGTACGATAGATGCTAGAAGTATATCAATGAACACGTTAGGAAGGTATTTTCCTAATACCCCTATGCTTGGGGCTATTGTTAAGATAGCAAAAATCATGGATGAAACAACCTTCATCGCTTCTATGGAAAATTCATTTAAGCATAAATTTGCGTCTAAGCCACAAGTTATAGAACCCAATATGGCTGCTGTAAAAAGAGCATTAGAGGAGGTTAGAGGCTGATGAATGATAAAGATAAATGTATTATAGAACCATTTACACCTTGGCAAGAAACAACACTAGGAGGGGTAGTAACAAGTTCTGGGAATGCCCACTACTATCAAACTGGTGGATGGAGAGCGGATAAGCCTATTTGGAATGAAGACAAATGTAAGCAGTGTCTCATGTGTTTCCCAGCCTGTCCGGATAGTTCTATTTTATCAGAAGATAAAAAAATGACGGGGATTGATTATGATCACTGTAAAGGTTGTGGAGTATGTGCAGCAGTCTGTCCATTTAAAGCAATAGATATGGAACAAGCATAAGGGGAGGAGAAAAGATATGGCAATTCGTGATAAATTATCTGGTAATGAGGCCGTTGCCGTTGCAATGCGCCAAATAAATCCTGGAGTAGTAGCAGCTTTTCCGATTACACCTTCTACGGAGGTACCGCAATTTTTTGCAGACTTTGTGGCAAATGGAAAAGTAGATACAGAATTTGTACCTGTAGAATCAGAGCATTCAGCAATGTCCGCCTGTATTGGTGCAGAAGCTGCAGGGGCGCGTTCTATGACGGCTACCTCGGCAAATGGACTGGCACTAATGTGGGAGATGTTATATATTGCAGCGTCATGTAGGTTGCCTATTGTGATGGCAACGGTAAACCGTGCACTTTCTGGACCGATTAACATACATAATGATCATGCAGATTCAATGGGAGCTAGAGACTCTGGATGGATTCAGTTATATGGGGAAAATAATCAAGAAGCTTATGATAACGAGATTATGGCAGTAAGAATTGGAGAACATAAAGACGTTCTTCTTCCTGTTATGAATTGTTATGATGGATTTATTACATCCCATGCTATCGAGAATATCGATTTAATAGAAGATGAAAAGGTAAAAGAATTTGTAGGTAAGTATGAACCAGAAAACTATTTACTGAACGCACAAGCACCTATTGCAGTAGGACCACTTGATTTGCCAGGGTATTACTTTGAACATAAACGGTCACAGGCGGAAGGTATGAGAAAGGCAAAACAAGCAATCTTAGAAGTAGCAGATGAATTTGAGAAATTAACAGGTCGTCAGTATGGGTTATTTGAAACCTATAGGATGGAAGATGCTAAAAGAGCCATTGTTATCATCGGTTCTTCAGCTGGAACTGCAAAAGTAGTAGTGGATAATCTTCGTGAAGATGGTGGGAAAGTAGGACTGATAAAGATGAGAGTCTTTAGACCATTCCCGGCAGAAGAACTAGCTAAAGCACTAAAAAATTGTAATGCGGTAGCAGTTATGGATAAATGTGAAGGATTTACGGGTAAGGGAGCGCCACTTTTCAATGAAGTAGCAAGCGCACTTTATTTTGAAGATAAGAGACCTTTGTTGGTGAATTATATTTACGGGCTAGGTGGACGTGATGTGCGTACTAATGACATAGAAAAAGTATATAGTGATCTGATAGAAACAGTGTCTATAGGAAGAGTGAAAAATCCATATCGCTACTTAGGTGTAGTGGATAGAGAAAATGGTGAGGAGGAAAAGTAAATGGCATATAATTTAAAAGAGACAACGCTCAAGCCGGAAAGACTTACTGGTGGGCATCGCATGTGTGCAGGGTGTGGGGCACCGGTTGTAGCAAGAACCGTACTTCGCGCATTAAAGCCAGAAGATAGGGCAGTCATTACTTCAGCGACAGGATGTTTAGAAGTTTCTACATTTATTTATCCCTATACCGCATGGCAAGATTCTTTTATCCACTCTGCATTTGAAAACTCAGCAGTGACATCAGCAGGGGTAGAAGCTGCGTATAATAACCTTAAAAGAATTGGAAAGATAGATGATACTTATAAGTTTATAGCATTTGGCGGAGATGGTGGAACTTATGATATAGGAATCCAATCTTTATCAGGAGCAATGGAGAGAGGGCATGACATGGTTTATGTGTGCTATGACAATGGAGCCTATATGAATACGGGTATTCAGCGTTCATCGGCTACACCTAAATATGCAGATACAACCACATCACCAGCTGGAACAGTTATACCTGGGAAACAGCAATATAGAAAAGATTTAACAAGTATTATGGTAGCGCATCATATTCCATATATTGCACAGACTGCACCAATCGGCAACTTCAAAGATCTTTATGAGAAGTCAGAAAAAGCTATTTATACACCAGGTCCAGCCTTTCTAAATGTGATAGCACCTTGTCCACGGGGCTGGAGATATGAGACATCCAAGTTAATAGAAATGGCACAATTAGCAGTAGATACTTGTTTTTGGCCATTGTATGAAGTGGAAAATGGCGTTTATAAATTGACATATAGCCCAAAAAATAAAAGACCCATTTCAGATTGGCTAGAAGCACAAGGAAGATTCCGCCATATTGTTAAAGATGTAGAGAAGGTTGAAGAAATTCAAGCAGAGATAGATGCTAGATGGGAACAACTTGTTAAACTTTGTGGAGAAAAATAGAGATATTATTGTAAAATAAGATATAAATAGAGAATTTCTTGACAACTGTTAGCGAATTGTGCAAAACTTAACTTCTTATCCACAATGTGTGTATAAACCTGTGTATAAATTTATATAATATTTTAAAAAGTGCTAAATATATTTCAATAAAACAGAATATTGACACATATATATATGTGTGATAAAATAAGTTGTGGATAGAGTTGTGGATACGTTATACACACTCTGTGTACAACTCAATCGTATTTAAATCAATCCTGACTATGACCACCTATAAGTGGTCAATTTTTTTGTTTTGTTAAAATATGTCTACAAATATGTATATTTCTCCCATTGAATGTATAGACTAAAACAAAGCTAATTATAGTAATGTATAGACTAAGTGTGGAGGAAGAAAATGGATATAATAGATCAGGTTAAAAGTTATATTCAATACATCAAGCAGAATCCCTATATCTATGAAATACAAAAGCAGGGTATTGAATTATTTATGAAATTTTTGAGGCAAAAACCAGAGAGAATAGAAAAAGATAGTTTAGACAAAGACCTTATTGACTATTTCTTATCTTTTTGGGTACCTAAGAATAAAAAATACTTATCAGAAGTTCAAGCCTACAATATTGTATATACGGTACATGATATCTTCACGTATGTACATAATAAATTGAATGAAGAAATTGAATATCCTCTTATATTGGATATTTATGGACAAGAATATGTTAGGTTATATAAGTCTAGAAAACTATTAGCCCAGTTATCTGGAGATCCTGTATTAATAGCTCATCCTATGGTCATTAGTTTTGATGCTTACAAGGAATACAAGCAAAAGAAAAAAAAGAGAGATAGTATGAGTATGTATGAGCAAGGCGTTTTCAAAGTAGAGGAGATTAGTAGAGAGGGATATATCTCTCTTAACAAGATAGGAACAAATAGAAACTTTAGAGTGTTATTTAGACCTTCATTACTAATCAATTTCAAAGAAGGAGATATCTTACATATCACCCTTAGAAGAAAGATATTTTTTGTTTATTGGGAAATAGAAGAGATAAAAGGATATTATTTATCCACTGCTATAGCATATTTTTAAGATGAGGCTACTTAAGGTCTCATCTTTTAATGTATAGTTTTCACCTTTTAATAAATAGGAGAATTAGTTATAATAAAAGAAACTATTACCTAAAGAAAAAGAAAAG
>JAVVPO010000123.1:0-4239 GCA_036655715.1 Cellulosilyticaceae bacterium
CATTACAAAAGGAGTATATATCATTTGTTCAACATACCGACAAATTGAAATTTGACATGCAACTGAGCCTAGTAGAACTAGAGAATAATTTCAACGCACTGATGCAAAGAGCATTCAAAGGAGAGTTATTCTAAGAAGCAGCACCTAGAAAAATGCAAGCATTTTACTTCGGTAAAGAACAAATAGCTAAAGAGCACTGCTATTTGTTCTTTAAATTGAAATTTGAAATGGAGAGATACCTCCATGAACTAGAAGATAACTTTAATCCATTGACACAATTAGAATAAAGAGATGTTAAAAAAGGAGGGATTTTAATGTGTACTAATTTTGATTTTCTAAAGTCTAAAGAGATATTCCAAAGTTTTGCGATAAGTAGTGTGGAGGCAGAAAAGAGCCTTCTTGTTTCTCCTTCTACATGTGCTATCCTTTCAAGACGTGCTGTAGAGCTTGCTGTGAAGTGGGTGTATAGTTTTGATAATGATTTGACTGTACCCTATCAAGATAATATTTCAAGTCTTATTCATGAGCCTACGTTTAGACAAATTATTGACCCAGATTTATTTCCTCTTATTAAGTACATTATTAGACTAGGTAATACTGCTGTTCATACCAATGCGGATATTGCAAGAGATGAAGCTGTATTATCTCTTAGAAATTTACATGAGGTTGTGAGATGGATTGATTACTGCTACGCTGATGAGTATACGGCTGTAGAGTTTGATGAAACAATCTTACTTACAGGTGAAGACAAGCGTACTAGACCACAAGAGCTTCAAGATCTCTATGAGAGACTTAGTTCAAAGGATAAGAGGCTTGAAGAGATGCGTAAGGAAAATGAAACCTTGCGAAAAGTCATGACAGAGCAAAGAAGAAATACTACAGAAAACTATGAGTTTGAGGTCGATGAGCTAAGTGAAGCTCAAACACGTAAGAAGTATATTGATATAGAAATAAAGCTTGCAGGCTGGGAGATAGGAAAAGACTGCTTAGTAGAAGTTCAGGTAGAGGGGATGCCAAATGCTACAGGGACAGGCTATGTAGACTATGTGCTCTATGGCAATAATGGTAAGCCTCTTGCAGTAGTAGAAGCTAAGAAGTCAAGCAAAGATCCAAATGTAGGCTCACAGCAAGCGAAGCTCTATGCAGATTGCTTGCACAATCAATATGGGCAAAGACCACTTATCTTTACCACCAATGGCTTTGAGATAAACTATGTCAATGATGCGGAGAATTACCCACAAAGACGCGTATCTGGAATTTTTGCTAAGGATGAGTTACAGCTTAATGTGGATAGAAGAAATAGTAAGCAATCATTTGAGAATGTCCTGATTAATGATAATATATCTAATCGTTACTACCAAAAAGAAGCAATCATGTCAGTATGTGAGGCGATAGATACCAAACATAGAAAGATGCTTCTTGTAATGGCTACAGGAAGTGGTAAGACTAGAACGGCCATCTCAATCGTTGATGTGCTTATGAGACACAATCATGTAAAGAACATTCTTTTCCTTGCAGATAGAAAAGCACTTGTAAAACAAGCCAAAAATAACTTTAGTAATCTGCTGCCAAGCCTTACCCTTTGCAATCTTCTAGATAACAAAGATAACCCAGAGCAAGCAAGAATGATTTTTTCTACTTATCCAACCATGATGAATGCAATAGATGATACTAAAAGAAAAGATGGCAAGAAACTTTTTACTCCTGCCCATTTTGACCTGATTATCATAGATGAGAGTCACAGAAGTATATACAAAAAGTATAGAGATATTTTTGAATACTTTGATGCAATGCTTTTAGGTCTTACAGCAACACCTAAAGATGAAATTGATAAAAATACATATGGGATTTTTGAGATGGAAAATGGTGTCCCTACCTTTGCCTATGAGCTTGAAAAAGCAGTTTCAGATGAGTACTTGGTGGACTATCATACGGTGGAAGTGAAGTCGAAGATTATGGAAGAGGGTATCCATTATGACGACCTTAATGAAGAGGAGAAAGAAGAGTTTGAAAAAACTTTTGAAGACGATGATACTGTAGAGGATACGGTAGCAAGTGGTGCTATCAACGAGTGGTTATTTAATGCTAATACCATTGATAGGGTGCTTAATGAGCTTATGGAAAAAGGGTTGAGAGTTGAGGGTGGAGATAAATTAGGGAAGACGATTATCTTTGCTAAAAGTAGTAGACATGCAGAGGCTATTGTAGATAGGTTCAATAAGATTTTTCCAGAGTATGGCTCACATTTTGTGAAGCAGATAGACTATAGTATTAACTATGTGGAGACACTCATTGATGATTTTAGTACCAAGGACAAGATGCCGCAGATTGCTGTATCCGTGGATATGCTTGATACAGGAATTGATATTCCAGAGATACTAAATCTTGTATTCTTCAAAAAGGTACGTTCTAAATCTAAATTCTGGCAGATGATAGGGCGTGGGACAAGGCTTTGTAAAGATTTACTTGGCTCAGGTATGGATAAAGAAAGCTTTCTTATCTTCGACTTTTGTAATAACTTTGAGTTCTTTAGAGCTAATCCCAAAGGGATGGAAACAGGCATAGGTGAAAGCCTTACAGAGAAGATTTTCAACAGCAAACTAGATATTGTCAGGGAACTTCAAGATATGAAGTACCAAGAAGAGGACTACATAGTCTATAGAAAAGAACTTCTTAGTAACCTATTAGATGGGGTAAGCAATCTTAATGAAGAAAGTTTCAGAGTTAAGATGCACCAAAGATATGTAGAGACTTATAAGAACAAAGAGGCGTGGCAGAATTTAGGCGCTGGTAATGTAGCAGAGATTAAAGAGCATATCTCACCACTTATTACCCCTCTAACTGATGATGAACTTGCTAAACGCTTTGATTATTTGGTTTATACGGTAGACCTTGCCTATCTTCAAAATAAGAATGCAACTAAGCCAATTAGAAGTATTGTTCAGACCGCAGAAGAGCTTTCAAAACTAGGTACAATTCCGCAAATTATGGAACACAGATACACGATTGAAAAGGTACAAACGGATGAGTTCTGGGAAAGTGCAGATATTCTGGAGCTAGAAGAAGTAAGGATGGCATTACGAGAGCTTATTAAGTTTATTGAAAGGCAGAAACAGAAAATCTACTACACCAATTTCAAAGATGAAATTCTTGAGATCAATGAAAATGGAGCGATGTACAATAGTAATGATTTGAAAGATTACAAGAAAAAAGTAGAACATTATCTTAAGGCACATCAAGATGAACTAGCAATCTATAAACTTCGCAACAACAAACAGCTTACAAAAGAAGATATGAAGACACTAGAACATATCATGTGGGAAGAACTAGGCAGTAAAGGGGAATATGAGAAAGAATATGGTGATACCCCAGTTACTAAGCTGGTCAGAAAGATTGTAGGACTAGATAGAGGAGCAGCAAATGAAGCTTTTAGTAAGTTCCTTAGTGAAGAGAAGTTAAATGTGGCACAAATGAGGTATGTGAAACTTATTGTGGATTATATTGTAGCTAACGGTATGGTTGAAGATAATAGTGTCCTAATGGAAGAACCATTTAGGAGTATCGGAAGTATCACCGTACTATTTAAAGATAATATGAATGATGCAAGAGAAATTATGGATGTAATAGGGCAGATTAAGAGTAATTCAGAAACAATAGCATAAATTCTAAAGCCTAATATAACTCTACGAAGCGTTTATTGAAAAATATAAGATAGTCTTTTACAATATAATCATGGAGGTGATAAAGATGGATTCCAATAAAGTGGGACTTAGTGCCCAATGATTGTGTAGGAGGCAATATGAAAAATTCAAAATACTATGTATGCCCTAGTTGTGGGAATGTAACAATGTGTACAGGAAATGCTACGGTGTCTTGTTGTGGTAGAAAACTTGAAGAGTTAAAACCTAAGAAAGCTAAGCCAGAAGAAAAGTTAACTGTAGAGGAAGTTGAAGATGATTGGTACATTACAAGCCAACATCCAATGACAAAAGAACATCATATTTCGTTTGTTGCTTTTGCCACAGGAGATAAAGTGCAAATGATTAAACAGTATCCAGAATGGAATTTACAAGTGCGTATTCTAAAACGTGGACATGGTATGTTAATCTGGCACTGCATAAAAGACGGCTTATTTTATCAATTAATATAAGGCTAAATAATGAACACAATCTTTAATGGGCACATATTTTAACTTAATTAGGCAAGAATTCTCCCATCCTCTTAGGTGGCGAGATGAAT
>JAVVPO010000124.1:0-4034 GCA_036655715.1 Cellulosilyticaceae bacterium
ACTAAGTTTACGGTATCAGGTAAAGGGAATATCAAAAATGTTAAAATCTCTGTAAATGGGGATGAAGGCATTATTCCTAAATCAAAAAACTTATTTATTATCCCTGAGGTAAAAGCAGGAGAGAAAAAACAATATACAGTAACTATGTCAGCCACTGATAAAGCTGCAAATAGTACACATCCTATTGAAATTAAAGCAGAGTATAAAATAGGGAGTGAAGACATTAGTTTTAGCCAATATGCAACAGTAAATATAAATAACCCAGAAAAAGAAAAAGACGAAGATGAAAAACTTAAAGGAACACCAAAAGTTATCATCGGAGAATACAACTCACAACCTGTAGTTGTAAAAGCAGGGGAGCAATTTGATTTACACCTAGGTTTCTTAAATACGAATAAGACTAAAAGTGTACATAACCTAAAAGCTAACTTAACTATAAGAGAAGAAGGCGAAAAGAATACAGGGACTGTCTTTACACCAGTAGGTGGAAGTAATACTTTCTTTATCTCAGATATGCAGCCAGGAGAAACAGTTGGCAAAGATATTAAACTTTATACCATTCCAAGTGCAGTACCAAAGACTTATGAAATTAGTATTGAGATGGAGTATGAAGATGCAGAAGGAAATCCTATTAAAGCAACAGAAAATATAGGGATTCCAGTTGAGCAGGTAACATCTATTGAAATTGCTGAAGTAAAAGTTGAGACGGTACAAGTAGGTATGGAATCTTATATTACAGCACCTATTTATAATACAGGAAAAACAGATATTAGTAATGTAAAGATTAAGATGGAAGGTGAAGGCTTTGATGTACAAGATGGTACGAAATTCATAGGGAACTTTGCAAAAGGTGCAAGTGAAACTTATGAACCAATCATCACACCAACGCAGCCAGGTGTATTACTAGGAACTATTGTTATTGATTATGAAGATGTAACAGGAGAACCACAAAACCTGAGACATGAATTTGAGATCACTGTTATGGAAATGGAAGTAATACCAGACATGGGAATGAATCCGGATATGGAAATAATGCCAGATATGGAAGCTGAGAAACCTTCTAAATTACCTACTATAGTAGGTGTAATAATAGGAATTGCAATAGCCGCAGGCATAACTGGTATTGTGTTAAAAAGACGCAAAGCAAAAAAAGATGAGTTTGATATAGATGAAGATTAATGATCTCATTATGATGAGTGTACGTAATTTGTGGCGGCGTAAATTACGTACCTGCCTCACGGTACTCGGGGTTGTGATAGGGGCCTGTTCTATTATTTTGATGCTTTCTCTGGGAATAGCGATGAATGCTAACTTTGAACAGCAAATGGAAGGTATGGGCTCTCTAACTATTGTAGAAGTTTATCCTGGTAATTATGGAGATCCTAAAGCACCTAAGTTGGATGATAAAGCAATAGACCAAATGAGTAAATTGCCAGGTGTACAAAGGGTTATACCTGATGAATACATTAGAGCTTATTTGGAATTTGGCAAGTATAGGACAAGTTGGCAAGTTAATATTAAACCTTTAGATGCTGTAGATGCAGAAGCTTTGGGCTACAAAGTAGAACAAGGTAGAGATATGGTAGAAGAAGATAAAACGGTTATTTTATTAGGCAGTGAGGTAACAAGGCAGTTTATTAAAAGAGGTCAAAGAATTAACTGGAATGCTATGCCACCGGCTATGGCATTTGAATTAGGAGAAGATAAGATAAAAATCAACCTAGCTGAGTTAGACTATGAAACAGGGAAACCTGTAGGAACAACATCAGAGGGAAAATCAGTAAAGGTACCTAAGCTCTCTAGTGTGACGGTTATTGGAACTTATTCAGAGAATGACTGGGAAACTTCTAATTATGCCTTTATTCCAAGACACTTATATGAGAAATTAGCAGATGAACAAAAAAAGTATAATAAAGACTTATATGGCAAAGAACCCAATAACGATAGAAACAATAACGGCAATAAGTATGAGGGTGTTAAAGTTAAAGTAACAGATAGAGATTTGGTTGTAGAAGTTCAAAATAGTATCAAAGAACTTGGGTATAGCGCGTATAGCCCTATGGAATATTTAGAGGAGATGAAAAAGGTATCAGCTAGTATGCAGGTTATATTAGGTGGTATTGGTGCTATCTCACTCTTTGTAGCAGCTATAGGTATAACGAATACTATGATGATGTCTATTTATGAGAGAACGAGAGAGATAGGGATTATGAAAGTAATTGGCGCGAAGATTACAGATATTAAGAAAATGTTCTTAGTGGAGGCTTTACTTATTGGCGCATTAGGCGGCCTAGTAGGTGTTGTGTTCTCTTACATGCTATCTGTTCTTATTAATCATTTTGGGCCACAAATAGCAGCGAGTATGATGATGGGCGGAGGAGATAAGATATCTATTATACCCCCTTGGTTAGCTTTAGCAGCACTGGCCTTTTCTACTTTGATAGGACTTGTATCGGGCTATTTCCCAGCCAAGAGAGCTATGAAACTATCTGCGCTTAGTGCGATTAAGACAGAATAGAAAATATCTTATAACAATATAAAAGAGCATTCATTGAGTTAAAGTGAATGCTCTTTTGCATTTAATTAGTTTAGGTAAGTTCTGCAATTTTACTAACAGCGGTATAAATTTCAGAAATTTTATACCAAGTATCTTTCCCTACAACTCCATCTTGAGGGAGATGAAATATTTTTTGAAAAAGTTTTACGGCTTCTTGAGTAGCGGCATCAAAATTACCATCAGACTTAATCTTGGGGATAAGTGGATAGTTGTTTGCGATACGGTTAAGTTGTTCTTGAATCATGCGTACATTAGGACCACTATCTCCAAGTTTCAGAGGAGAGCCTGGATAAGATTCAGGGATACCTTGAACTTCTGGTGCTGTTGGAAGTGAAACATCACTACCATAGTAGAATTTTAGAATCTGTTCATAAGATAGACCGTCATCACCTAGGGATTTACTACCCCACTGAGTCATAGCATTAGGGCATTGAGATTTCGCACCATCACAATATTGCGTTAACAAGGGCTGTACAACGCCTGGACGCTTAACGTATATATCAAAGTATTCATCAACAACTTGAGAGATGGTTTCGAAGATATTACGCCCATAGAAAAAGGCATGGTCAAAAGCCGTTGAGTTGGTGATGGTAAAATTCTTTTTCTGATTACGATACCACTCCGTATACACCCGATTAAGGGTGAAGGAAATAATGGCTATAGTATTGGCAATAATAGTTTCTGTAGGCCATGTTGGGTAGATTTCAGAGGAAGCAACATTCTTGATATAGTCTGTGAATGAAATCGTATAATTAGGTGCATTATTGTTGTTAGGTGAACCAGCATGAACGATCACAAATTCAGGGACAACAACTTTAGACAAGGTGACAAATCCAGAAGCTGTGACGTCTTTCACCTCGGATTCTGGAATTTTAGGGGCGTAGTCACCATAAAGTGTTGGAGGACCAATAACGATATCTTCTTCAACTTGTCTGGTAAAGCTTGAGCGCCTAGAAGTTGGGATAAGTAAAGCGGGTTGAATGGAAGTAATGGTCGAAAATATCTGAGAGCCTTGTACGACGATAGGTAAATATTCCTCTGAATTTACCTCAATCGTATAATTTGAGTAAGGTGTAAAGTTCTGATCGGGTGATTGTGTAAGTTCTGATGGAGGAGCTGCAAGTTCTAACTCCGGCGTTTGTCCTACAACGTTTGTGTTAAATTCGGCAATGATTTTAGAGGGACCGGCTAAGGTCTGTTCTCTGATACGAACAAGAGCGTTAGAGATAGGAAGTGATGGGCCTAAAAAGGGATCACTCTTTACATCTACAATAAGACTTCCAGTTGTTTGCCTAGACATAGTAACTGGATAGAAGGGTCTATACATAAAAATCCTCCTTTATATTTGCAGTTTCGCTAACTATAATATATGCTAGGTGACAAATGAGATATGAGTATAAACAAAAACAAGGACAGCCCCGGGCTGTCCTTGTTTTTGTTTATAGATTATCTTAGTTTATTTATAGGAAAAGAGTGG
>JAVVPO010000125.1:0-3934 GCA_036655715.1 Cellulosilyticaceae bacterium
TGTTCGCTGCTGACTTGTATTATTATGCCTTATAATCCTACACAAGTCAACATCTTTTTTCATTTTTTTTAAATTTGTTATTTCTAGGTTATTTACGCTACTTTTTTCCAGTAAGCACTTATGCCTTTGAAGCTTTGATTTCACTGGTTTATCGGGTATATTTTCACCTCAATATAGATTAATATATCCCTTTTCATTTCCTTTTATACATGCATATTAAGTTTATTCTCAAGAGAGTTACTTAACTTTATGATTCTAATTATCTCTATAAAAATAAGGAGTTAAATGATATTACTCTCATTTAACTCCTCTTATTTCATTAGAAGATATCTTTTCTCTTTTCAATTTGTAAATCATAATGATTAGATTCTACTATCATTTGACGGTTTTCTTCTTCACTCATTATAATGCTTAACGATTCATTAGAAGTGTATTCACCTTTATTTTCTATTTTAATAGTAATACTTTCTGCGCTTGAAGTTACTCTTACTTCTATCCATTCTGCTTGATTATCTCTATAACCATAGCCCATACCATCATCATTAAAGACAACTTGTTTGAACTCATTTTTGCCTGGTGCTACAAATACTTCTAATGCTAATCTCTCATCATGCTTGCTCTTGAACGTCTTTGGTGTAGTATCTACTGCTACTACTGCATTAGCCGTTACATACATTGGTACTTTGTAATCTAAATCACAACGTGCTACTACTGTACTTCCACCTTTATGGTATGCTCCTGTGTAGTAATCATACCAACCTATTTGATTCTCAGGTAAGTAAACAGACTTCTCTTTTACTCCTTTATCAAATATATTCACAACCATCACATGGTCTCCTACCATATACTCATCTGCTTCTATATCAATTTGCTTGTCATCAAAGTTGTAGAATAATGGTCTAATAATAGGTTCATACTCACTATGTGCTCTATACATCAGATCATAGAAGAATGGTGTTAATCTATATCTAAGCTTAATAAGGTCTCTAATGGCTGGCGTAGCCCCTTCATACATCCATGCTTCATTCACAGTTTGATCACTATTCCATGAGTGGATTGTAAATCTTGGCATAAAGATACCATGTTGAATCCATCTTACAAACAGTTCTTCTTCTGGTTTTGGACCTGAGAATCCACCTACATCATGACCAAAGTTATAAATAGCTGATAAACTTAAACCAATTCCCATTTTCGAATTATATCTAAGAGTTTCCCAACGTGTATAATTGTCACCTGTCCATGTTTGTACATATCTTTGCATTCCCATACAACCAGATCTTGAGATAAGGTATGGACGTAAATTCGGTGCATAAGCTCTTTGCGCTTCGCAAGAAGCTTTCATCATGAGTAATGTTTGTACTGGTTTAAGGTAAGCAATTTCTTTTTCACTACCAAAACCAAAGCATTTTGCCTCATCATCCCATATTTCAAATTCATTATTATCATTCCAAGTTGATGCAATGCCATACTCAAGTAACTTTTCTGTTACTTCTTTTTTCCACCACTCATACGTCTTTGGATTTGTAAAGTCTACATAGGCTCCTAGTTCATCCCAGAACTGAGCTGTTTCTGCTTCTCCATTTGCACCTTGAATAAACATTTTGTTAGCTTCTAAATCTTTATATTGTGGATGATCAATTAATAAAGCTGGTTTAATATTAGCACATAATTTAATCCCTGCATTTTCAAAGTCTTGTGCTAGTTTTTTAGGATCTGGCACTTTATCGTAGTTCCAGTTGAATACATAACGTTTGTCTCCAATAGAAGTATATCCACTTGAAAGTTGGAATGAACTACACAGGATATCGTGTTCCTCACATTGCCCTGCAAAGCTTAATAATAGTTCTCCTGCATTTGGTGCATCTGTATAACTCATTGTAGAACCTGAATAACCCAAACTCCACTTTGGCATAAAGATAGTTTGTCCACCCATCCAAGCAAAAGTTTTTGTTACTTCACTTAAATCTTCGCCACCTATCACATAGTAATCTAACTCTCCGTACTTCGCCTCAAAGTATTTGTATAATCCATGATAGTTATCACGTTCTCTACCTAAGTCAAAAGTACAATCTACATACGTATCATAGAAAAGTCCATAATACCTATTCTTTGTTTTTGTAATATAGAAAGGAATATGTTTATAAAGCGGATCTGACTTATCCGCATCATAACCCATAGCATCTACATTTTTCATAAGGTATCTATTAATACTCCTATCTACATTTCCAGTTTTTTCACCAAGACCTAAGTGAATTTCTTCCTCATTACGTTCAATATAATGACAGGCACTTTGACCTAAGCTCTTATCAAAATTATAAGCTTGTGTTTGTCTATCTCTAAATAGCTCCCGCCATACACCATCTTTACGTGTATACCAAACTATTTTAAATCCATCTAATACTATAACGGCTTTTAATCTACTTGTTTCAATCATTACAGTTTCTTGTTCTATCATTACATCGTACTTAGGTAAAGAGAAGCCACTTACATCGAACTTATCTCTTCCTTCTACATTGATATCTTCACATCCTGGTGCAATAGACCAAGTCTTATCATTTTTTATATTATCATCAAACATCCATACTCTAAAAATATGCTCTTCTAACACATACACATAGATATTCATTTTTGCAAATCCAAATTTTACACAGTTACCTTCATTTTGCAAAAAAGAACATTTATAAGTTTTTTTAATCATTTTGCTCTTCCTCCTTGAATCACGCTATTTATAAGACTATATTAACATTAGATTTTTTTTAAAACTATTTATTTATTGCTTGAAACATTGTGATTCTTGCTATACAATTCTATACCGAGGTGTTTATATGGCTAACTATTTTAACTATCCCATTAAAGAATCTGTACTTGAAAAAGGCTATGAAGTTTTTCACTTCAAAACCAAACTCAGCAACGAAATTCACATGCACTATCATGATTTCTACGAACTCTACTTCTTTATAGAAGGAAGTGTGACTTATTCACTAGAAGATAATACTTATAACTTAAGAGAAGGAGACATCCTCATCATCAAACCTGGTGAAAATCACGGCCCACTCTTTTCTACATCACAGCAAACTTACGAAAGAATCATCTTGTGGATGAGTACGTCTTTTTTAGATACACTCTCCTCGTTATTAACTGATTTAAACACATGCTTCTTAGAAGCACATAGTTTATTGATGAGACCTGATGCAATAAACCAATCTAAAATATCTTTCTTTTTGAAGGAACTTCTACACGAGCAAAAAGAACTAGCTTATCCCAATAATGCACTAGTTGGTTTGGATCTTTATGCACATTCACTTATCGTAGGTTTAATGACTTCGGTTAATCGTCTCGCACTAAATCATTTACCTACTCAGTCTTCTTGCATTAGCCCACTTATCAATAAGTTATTAGATTATCTAGATAAACATATTCATGAAGACATTTCACTTGATACTATTGCAACTCATTTTTATATGAGCAAATATCATTTATCTAGAGAGTTTAGTAAAGCTACAGGGATTACTATTTATCAATACATTCTTAAAAATCGCTTAAAGAAGGCTAAGCTTTTAGTTGCTGACGGGACTTCTCTTACGACTGCTTGTAAGATTTGTGGATTTAAAGATTATTCTAGCTTTTTTAGAGCATTTAAGAAAGAGTATGGGGTATCGCCGAAGGTGCTGAAAAAATAGTCTATACTGGACTATTCATATTTCCAATATAGCATCATAAATCAGGCTGTTTAAAACAGCTATTTTATAAGTTGACAAACTAAAATTCGAGGTAAATATTATGGATAAATATACAAAGGAAGAATTGGCAGAAGCACTACGAGTTGTATCTTCAAGTATCAATAACTGTGAAAAAATACATCCAAAATTCGCAGAGGGTACCTCCCAATATACTCTCCTTAAAAACAGAATAAAAGCACTATACATATCAAAAT
>JAVVPO010000126.1:0-3894 GCA_036655715.1 Cellulosilyticaceae bacterium
ATAGCACTTCAAAATAGAAAAACAGATTATAAATAATTAAGTAGATATTAAGTAAACACAAAGTAAAAATGGTGAATATATACATGGATAAGAGGAGAACATAAGATAGTCTAATGAAAAAATAAAAAGAAAATAGGTGATCAGATGAAACAAGAAAATAAAAATGTGCTTAGTGGAGCGGATAATAAGAGACTTAATAACCTAGATATCCTTAATAGTCCTGAGGATGCGGCTTATACAAATGAGGCTAAGATGCAAAAGCATACACATGTACCAGTACCTTCAGAAGCAGATGTAATTAATGCGAAGGAATGGGTAGATAATGGGAGTAGATTATAATAATGGAGGCAGATAAATGGCAAAGATAAAAATGACCGTAGATGGTAATACTGCAGCGGCTTATGTAGCCTATGCCTATACAGAGGTAGCGGCTATCTATCCTATTACACCTTCAACTACTATGGCTGAAGTTGTGGATGAATGGGCAGCAAACGGTAGAAAAAATATATTTAATCAAAAGGTGAAAGTCATAGAAATGCAATCAGAAGCAGGGGCGGCAGGGGCCTTTCATGGTTCTCTTCAAGCTGGGGCATTAACAACGACGTTTACAGCGTCACAAGGCTTATTGCTTATGATTCCTAATATGTATAAAGTAGCAGGAGAATTACTACCAGGGGTATTCCATGTGAGTGCACGTGCATTAGCAGCCCAGGCGCTAAGCATATTTGGAGACCATCAAGATGTGATGGCAGCAAGACAAACTGGCTGTGTACTCCTTGCATCAAGTTCTGTACAAGAAGTTATGGATATAGCACCAGTAGCCCACTTGGCAGCTATTAAAGGGAGATTACCTTTTATCCATTTCTTTGATGGGTTTAGGACTTCTCATGAAATTCAAAAAGTAGAGGCACTTGAGTATGAAGATTTAGCTGGATTAGTAGATGGAGAAGCATTAAATCAATTTAGAGCCAAAGCTCTTTCACCTAATCATCCAGTGACTCGTGGTACGGCGCAAAATCCAGATATTTATTTCCAAACAAGAGAAGCATCCAATCCATTTTATGAAAATATTGTACCAATAGTTGAAGAGTATATGAACAAGGTGGGAGAGCTTACAGGTAGGAAGTACGGTTTATTTGATTACTACGGGGCACCAGACGCAGAAAATATTATGGTGGCGATGGGGTCTGTAACGGAAACAATAGAAGAAACTGTAGATTATCTCAATAAACAAGGTGGCAAATACGGGCTAGTTAAAGTACATCTTTATAGACCGTTTTCTATGAAACATTTCTTAGATGTAGTACCACAGACAACTAAGAAGATAGCTGTACTAGATAGAACGAAAGAACCAGGAGCAATGGGAGAACCTTTATATCTAGATGTACGTAATTGCTATTACGGAGTAGAGCATGCACCAGAGATTATAGGCGGTCGTTTCGGACTAGGTTCAAAAGATACTACCCCATCACAAATTAAGAGTGTCTTTGAAAATCTCACAAGCACTCAGCCTAAAAATCAATTCACAGTAGGTATCGTAGATGATGTGACTCATACATCACTTGAACCAACAGCAAAAATAAGTGCCGCACCACAAGGTACTATCAGATGCAAATTCTGGGGACTTGGTTCAGATGGGACAGTGGGAGCTAATAAACAAGCTATCAAGATTATAGGGGAATATACAGAGCAGTACGTACAAGCTTATTTTGACTATGACTCCAAAAAATCAGGTGGTCTGACTATGTCACACTTAAGATTTGGGAAAGAGCCTATTAAATCTACTTATCTTATTGATGAAGCTGATTATATAGCTTGTCACAATCAATCCTATGTAAATTTATACGATGTTTTAGCAGGGATTAAATCAGGTGGAACTTTTGTACTGAACTGTCAGTGGAGTGCCTCTGAGTTAGAAGATAAACTACCTGCTAAAATCAAGAGAGAACTAGCTAAGAACAAAGTTGAGTTCTATATTGTTAATGGGACTAAGATTGCTGAAGAAATAGGAATGGGAAATCGTATCAATATGATTATGCAAGGTGCATTCTTTAAGCTTGCAAATATTATTCCGATAGAAGAAGCTGTTAAATATCTTAAAGAAGCTGCTCTAAAAGCCTATGGTAAAAAAGGTGAAAAAGTTATCCAAATGAACTATGAAGCTATTGATAAAGGGGTAGCCGCAGCTATTAAAGTAGAAGTGCCTACAAGCTGGATAGATGCAAAGGATGAAGTATTGCCAGAAGCCAATGAACCTGAGTTTGTAGCTAAGATTATGAGATCTATGGAAAAACAAGAAGGCAATAGCTTGCCAGTAAGTGCTTTCGAAGGAAGAGAAGATGGTACATTCCCATCAGGGACAACGACTTATGAAAAACGTGGTATAGGCGTTAATGTACCGGAGTGGATTACAGATAACTGCATTCAGTGTAACCAGTGTGCTTATATTTGTCCACATGCTTGTATTAGACCATTTTTATTAGATGAAGCGGAGATGCAAGAAGCGCCGGATAGTTTTGTAACTAAAAAAGCTATAGGTAAGGGCTTTGAAGGACTACACTATCGTATGCAAGTAAGCCCTATGGATTGTACGGGATGTGGCAACTGCGCGGATATTTGTCCAGCTAAAGAAAAAGCTTTAGTTATGGAAAAGTTAGGGACTCAAACACCAGTAGAAGTACCAAACTGGGAGTTTGCTATCAGTAAAGTAGCGTATAAGCCAGAACTTGTATTAGGCAAAACCCCTAAGGATAGTCAGTTTAGACAACCTCTTATGGAATTCTCAGGAGCTTGCGCGGGATGTGGAGAGACACCTTATATCAAGCTTGTGACACAACTCTTTGGTGACCGTATGATGATTGCTAATGCCACAGGATGCTCCTCTATTTGGGCAGCTTCAGCACCATGTACAGCTTATACTTCTAACCATGAAGGGAAAGGTCCATCTTGGGCGAACTCCTTATTTGAAGATAATGCAGAGTTTGGATATGGTATGTACTTTGGGGTCAAACAAATAAGAGAAAAATTAGCAGATGTAATGAATGAGCTGATGGGATTATCTATAGAGGGTGGGCTTAAGGATATATTAGAAAATTGGCTTACTCATAAAGACGATGGAGAAGCATCTAAAGAAGCTAGTAGAGCGGTAAGTGAAGCGGTTAAAGGTTATAAAGCTACAGATAACAAGATAAGTGAACTTATAAATGAGATTAAAAGCAAAGAAGATTATCTTGTAAAAAGATCACAGTGGATTGTAGGTGGAGATGGATGGGCTTATGATATAGGCTATGGCGGACTTGACCATGTATTAGCCTCAGGAGAAGATGTGAATGTATTAGTTTTTGATACAGAGATTTACTCTAATACGGGTGGACAAGCATCTAAGTCTACACCAACAGCAGCCATTGCTAAGTTTGCAGCATCAGGGAAGAAATCAGGTAAAAAAGATTTAGGCCGTATGATGATGTCTTATGGCAATGTCTATGTAGCACAAGTAGGTATCCATGCCAATAATAATCAACTCATCAAAGCTGTTATAGAAGCAGAAGCGTATAAAGGACCATCTATTATCATGGCCTATGCCCCATGCATCAGTCATGGTATGAAGGCTGGTATGGGAAAAAGTATGGATAATATCAAACGAGCTGTAGAATCAGGATACTGGCACCTCTATCGCTACAACCCATTACTCAAAAATGAAGGCAAGAATCCATTTATTTTAGATTCTAAAGAACCAAAGGAAAGCTTTAGAGAATTTATTATGAATCAGGTAAGATACTCAGCCTTAGCCAAACAGTTCCCAGAACAAGCGGAAGAATTATTTGAACAAGCAGAAAATCATGCGAAAGAAAGATATGATATTTATAAGAAGTTAGCAGAGACTAGTATGTAAAA
>JAVVPO010000127.1:0-3820 GCA_036655715.1 Cellulosilyticaceae bacterium
AAGAATAACTCTTGATTCTGGAAACTGTATACGTGAAAAACATGGATTATTCATAAACTCTATGAATCTTTATTTTCCCCTATTATATCATAATTATTTTTCACATTTTATAATCTTAATTATTTTTGATAATATTTTTATAGCTAGAGTATGTTGCTAAGAAGTATCCACCATAAACTATTGTTAACATAAGTGCGGTAATAATAGAAGGTACTACAATATCTGGCTTTCCAAAATTCTTTAGGAAGCTATTGATGACCCCAATACCTACTGTTGCATGCACGAAGGCAAGCCCTAGTGGTAATATGAAGTAGCTAGCTACTTGCATCAAAATAGTTTTTCTAATCATTTGCTCAGATACACCAATCTTTTTAAGTATCTTATATCTTTCTATACTATCTCCTGCTTCTGATAATTGTTGTAATCCAAGTACTGCTGCACTTGCTAGTAGGAAGATAATTCCCATATAAATTCCTATGAATAAAATAACACTTGTTGTTCCTATATTCATTTCATAAGTTTCCATCTTAGTGGAGCCATTAACGAACCCTACCTCCTTATATTTAATACTGCCATCTCTATAAGACTCAAATAGCTTAGTATATATAGCTTCAGACTCCTTCTCCTTATCAGCCGCATAGTTAATATTAATGACAGAACTCATTGGCTCTAATCCCTCCATGTCATCTGGGACGATAAGTGTCAAACTATTATTTCTAAATCCTGTGGTTGTGAACTGGTCATCAACGGCCTTTTTATTCTTGATTGTATAGGTCTTTCCATTAATCTCAATTCTATTTTCATTTTCTAAAAAGACATTTACTACATCTTCATACTCTCCAAAGTTGGAGGATATAAGTATCTCATCAGATCCAAGCTCTACTGTTTTTCTTCCTTGTAACTCTAATATTTCATTATAATCTGCTATCTTTATAGCCCGTGCGTCATAATCATATCCAAGTGCTGGCTGGTAATCCGTATATTGCCTTAGTATATCTCTTAGAGTTTTACCTATTTTATATTCATAGTAACTCGTATACTGCTCTCCAAGTTCAAACCCAAATCCTATTTTTTCAAAGGATTCCTCAATACTTCTTACCTCTTCATCTTTTATGTTATACATCGTTGCCGATGCATCAAAAGGTGTTCCTGCTTCTAACCCTTTTTCTATAACACTCTTAAATCCTAATCCTGTAGAAAGCATACCTATTGTGAGCACTAACATCAGACAAATAACAGACATAGATATAAAGTTTGTATTAATCTTACTATTAATTTGTCGCAGCACAAAAATATTAAGCTCTTTAAAATATACTTTTTCTCTACGTTGTAACATAGACAGTATACATCCCGCCAAACTATAAAAGAATAAAAAGGTTCCTAATACACCAAAAGCAATAGATAGTTGGAATAAAATATTTGCAGCATCTAATCCTACCTTTATCACAAATCCATAGGCTATAGCTATCATTATCACTGAAGTCATAAATATACCTATGATAAGTTTAGGATTTTTTGCTCTCATCTCTTCATTTTTCTTCGTCGCATACAATAGGTCTATTAATTGATACTTAGAAATAATCCATGTATTAAAAATCATGACTACTACAAATATAAGACCAAAATACAAGCTCGTCTTAACAATAGCCCCTCCTGATATGATAAACTGATACTTATTCATACCTACCTCAAAAAGATTAGCAGTTACAACCGATAAGCCTTGAGATAAAACAACGCCTAATCCAAGTCCACTTATCAGAGCTACTATCCCTATTAAAAATGTCTCAAAAAGGAGTATACGAGAAATTTTATTTTTTCCCATACCAAGTGTCATGTAAACACCTAATTCTTTCTTACGCTTTTTAACAAGAAAGTTATTTGCATAAATAATTAATCCGCCCAAAATAAGGGACACAAAAACCGATACCCATCCAATAAGCTGTGTAAGCATCTCCATATAATTTGCTTGATTTCCATTTAGTTCAAACATCGCTTGTTGAGATTCAATAGCATTAAAACTATAAAATATGCAAACAGCAAACGTAAGTGTTAGGAAGTAAAGTGTGTAATCTCTTAGGCTCTTCTTCACATTATTTCTAGCTAGCTTAAAATACATCTCCCATATCACCTCCTAGAAGCATCATCACTTCCATGATGTGATTGAAGAACTGCTTTCTTGTATCATTACCTCTTATAAGTTCATTGAACACCCTACCATCCTTAATAAACAAGATACGGTGGGCATAGCTAGCTGTAAATGCATCATGGGTTACCATAAGAATTGTCGCCTGTAACTCTTTATTTAACTTTTCAAAAGACTCAAGGAGCATACGTGAAGCTTTTGAATCTAGTGCACCTGTTGGCTCATCCGCAAGTATTAGTGAAGGTTCTGTTACGATGGCTCTTGCAGAAGCTACTCTTTGCTTTTGTCCTCCTGATATTTGGTAAGGGTATTTGCTTAATATATCTTCTATCCCTAAACTCTTAGCTACCTTACGTATTAAGGCATCTATCTCACTTACTTTTCTATCTTGTATAGTTAATGCTAAGGCTATATTTTCATAAGATGTTAATGTATCTAATAAATTAAAATCCTGAAATATAAATCCCAGTTCATCTCTTCTAAATTCTTCTAGTTTCTTAGACTTAAGCTTTGTGATTTCTTGACTATTAATCATGATACTACCTGTTGTGATGGTATCAATCGTTGAAATGCAATTAAGTAAAGTCGTCTTTCCACTTCCAGAAGGCCCCATTATCCCTACAAATTCACCTTTATCTATTCTTAAACTAATATTATCAATAGCTTTAGTTACATTTCCTTTATTACCATAGTACTTCTCTATATCTTCTACTCTTAGTATTTCATTCATCTTTTATTTTCTCCTATTTATCCTTTTACCCAATATGTTATCGTTGCAATAATCCATAAATGTGCTGGATAAAAAACATAGAAAAAGTATTTATTCCATACAGCACTTGGCCCCCTTGTTCCATCATAGCTTGCTATAAATGGTATTGCTAATATAAACATAAAATCACTATTAAACATTAGCATATCAATGGTTGTCCTTAGATCTCCATAGTTTACAAAGTTACTTTTAAATAACAGCATACTAAATAGTACATATAAAATATATTTCACTTTTTTGTTATCTCTAAAACAAAACGAAATAACCATAAAAGGAATGACAACCATTCCACCTTCACATAGAACACTCATAAGTACCGGTATGATAACCAATATATTTATGGCTATTTTCTTAGCCCCTTCTAATTCTTTTGCATACTTAAGCATAGTCACAACCATAAGTCCTAAGCTTAAGGTTAAAAAAATATTATTATTAACACTTACTTCTCGGCCAACATAGAGGTAGTTGACTAGACTATTTCCGAGCTGCATCCCAATTGCCCAGCCAAAAAGTCTTATATTATATTTTTTGATATCTCTTGTATGGAATACTCCTTCTACTACTAAATAAGCAAATACAGGTGATACACATCTTGAAATGACATGAAAGACTCCACCTAATTCTCCTGGTATAAAGAAGCTAATATGGTCAAGCACCATAAGTAATGCACAAATTAATTTCATCTGATAAGCGTTTAATTTTTTCATTGTTTCCCTTTCTTAATAAGCTTTTCATTTATTAGCTTTATTATACCTTTTGGCATGCCCATTACCTATCGAAATACCTTTCAGTAACCTTTCACTTTTGTAAGGGTCCTTTTAGAAAACATACTTAGATACCAAAAGAAGCCACAGTCTCCTGCAGCTTCTCTCCTAACTTCCTATTGGGAAGATAATATTAACCTTTGT
>JAVVPO010000128.1:0-3708 GCA_036655715.1 Cellulosilyticaceae bacterium
TTTGCATAAGTATAGGAGTACTATATAGTTAATAAATGAATAATTGTTTAAAGTTATGTAAAATTAAATTTTACATATAAGTAACAAAAGGAGAGCTACAATTAGATAAGATAAGGGGGGCGTTTTTTTGAAAAAAGAGAGTAAAAAAGGACGATTTAGAGTAAGTCGTGATGATATTGAGCTAACACTTTTATCATTGCCAACATTAATTTGGTATGCAGTATTTAGTTTTTTACCTATGATTGGGATATTGATTGCATTCAAAGACTTTAGGATCAAGCCGGGACAAGGGTTTATAAGAAGTTTAATAAGTAGTGAGTGGGTTGGACTTACAAATTTTGAGTTCTTATTTAAGACACCGGATGCTTTTATTATTTTACGAAATACAATCCTATATAATATTGTCTTTATTGCTTTAGGCGTAATTATTCCAGTTACACTAGCTATTTTAATTAGTCAATTATACAGTAGAAAACTTGCAAAGCTTTGCCAGACTGCAATGTTTTTACCTCACTTTTTATCTTGGGTCGTAGTGAGTTACTTTGTGTTTTCATTCTTAAGTTATGATAAAGGTATTGTTAATCAATTTTTGACCAATATAGATAAATCACCTATTCAATGGTATATGAAAGAGCAATATTGGCCATTTATCATTATCTTTATGAATACTTGGAAGGGTATGGGATATGGAATGGTTGTTTATTTAGCAGCTATTACAGGGATTGACCAAACCTATTATGAAGCAGCATTAATTGATGGTGCAACTAAGTTTCAACAAATTAAATACATAACACTTCCACTCATTAAACCAATTATTATTATCATGTTTATTATGGCTGTAGGCGGTATCTTTAAATCAGACTTTGGACTTTTCTATCAAGTGCCTAAAAACTCAGGTATGATCTTTAATACCACTGCAACAATTGATACATATATTTATAAAGCTATTGAAGGAACAGGAAGTATGGCCATGAGTTCAGCAGCAGCATTCTTACAATCTGTTATAGGATGTATCACTATTGTTTGTGCCAATACAATTGTTAAGAAAATAGATGGTGAGAATGGATTATTCTAGAGAGGGGGATGAAAATGAAACAACGTAAAAAAGTGGTGCTTGAAGGAGCTGAAAAGTTCAATAAAGTGTCTAAGTCAACAAATATTGCAGCATCAGCATTGTTTATCATACTAGGCATTATTTGCATCTTGCCAGTTATTCTTGTATTTATGATTTCAATTAGTTCAGAGCAAAGCATTGCTCAATATGGCTATAGATTTTGGCCAAAAGAATTTTCATTGAAGGCTTACAAATATTTATGGGATTCAAGAGAAAGTATTATGAATGCCTTCCTAGTATCTATCACTGTAACAGTAGGGGGGACTGTAATAGGCCTTTTGCTCAATACGAGTATTGCCTATGCACTCTCTAGAAGAAACTTTAAGTTTAAAAAGCTATTTACGTGGATTATTTTTATTCCAATGCTCTTTAGTGGAGGAATGATTTCTTTCTATATTGTAGTTGCTACAATGCTTAAACTCAAAGATAGTTTATGGGCATTAATACTACCGATGGCTGTATCATCCTTCTATATCATTATATTACGAACCTTTTTTACAAGTACGGTTCCAGAGTCGCTTGTAGAGTCCGCAAAGATGGATGGCGCAAGTCAGTTTAAAATTCTTTTCAAAATTGTACTACCGATTGCATTACCAGCTATTGCAACCATTGGATTATTCCTAAGCTTTGCATACTGGAATGATTGGTATAATGCATTACTTTTCATTGATGACTCTAAACTCGTTCCACTACAAGCGATGCTTAATCGTATAGAGGGAGATATTGCCTTTATTAATAAAAATATAGCAACATTAGGCGCATCAGCAGTGCAGGCAGTTAAAGATTTACCCAATGAAACCGTTAAGATGGCAATTGTAATATTAGTTGTGTTTCCTATTGCTTGTTCCTATCCGTTCTTCCAGAAATACTTTATTTCAGGACTAACAATTGGGGCAGTAAAAGAATAATAAATAGGATTAAAACCTAAGGGGGAAAAATCGATGAATAAAAAGATGAGAATGAAATTAGTAGCAATTATGGCAATGGGGATTTTATCTGTTGGTTCATTAGTAGGGTGTGGAAGTGGAGAACCAGCACAAACAGAAACAGAAACTAAACCTAGTACGGAAGCACAAGACACTAGCAAAGAAGAGCCTAAAAAAGATGAGAAACCAGTAGAGTTAGTATGGTGGACCATTGGTAATGAACCAGCCGATCTTGATGCTGTAACTGATGCAATCAATGAATACACTATGGAAAAATTAAACGTTACCTTAGATATTCGTTATGCAAGCTGGGGCGATTACGGTGAAAAACTTTCTAAGATTGTACAAAGTGGAGAGAGCTTCGATATTGCTTTTGGAGCCGGTATTAAGGGTTACCAAGATTTAGCTAATAAAGGTTACTTTGCAGACTTAACACCATACTTAGAGGGAACACCTGACCTTAAGAACTTCATTCCAGAAGCGCTTTGGCAAGGAATGACAGTAAATGATCAAATTATTGGTGTGCCAGCCTATAAAGATTCAGCACAAGCACAATATTGGGTATGGCAACAACCAGTAGTAGATGAATTAGGGATTGATATTACAAAAATTAAAACTTTAGAAGACCTTGATCCAGTGCTTAGACAAATGAAAGAAAAATATCCAGATAAATACCCACTGATGCTCCAAGGGTTAGAAGGTATCAATGGTTTCATTGCTACGGTTTGTGGCTATGATGAATTAGTTGTAACCCCTAGTATAGGTGTACATTATGAAGATGCAAGTGCCACTGTTGTATCTCCATGGGAGCAAGAAAACACTATGAACAACCTTAAAATAATTCATAAATGGTTTAATGATGGCCTCATCAATCCAGATGCAGCAACAGCTACAGAAAATTATAAAGGTATAATGGTATGGGCAGCACAAGGATTCCCACATGCTTGGACAGAAGCTGATGGCGTACCAGTTGTCTATGAAAAATTCTATGGTCCTGCGTACTCAACAAGAACAATCCAAGGTTCATTCCTTGCAGTTTCAGCAGGCTCAAAAAATATCGACAAATCTCTAGAAGTTATTGAATTAGTTAATACAGATGAAAAAATGAGAAACTTGCTTGCATTTGGTGTTGAAGGCGTAAACTATGAAAAAACAGGTGAGACAACCATTAAGAAATTAACTGATGGTTATGAAGTGCCTGCTTATTCACAAGGTACATTCTTCAATATGTACACTGTAGACCCAGCACCAGCAAGTATGTGGAAAGACTTACAAGCTGAGACAGAAACAGCATTCTCTTCTCCAGCTTTAGGTTTTACATTTAATACACAACCTGTACAAAATGAAGTTGCAGCATGTTCAAATATTGAAAGTAAATATCGTCCATCACTTATTACAGGTTCAGCAAACCCAGAAGAAGTTGTACCACAAATGATGACAGAACTTAATAATGCAGGATACCAAGACATTATTACTGAAGTTCAAAAACAACTTAATGAATATTTAGGAAAATAATAAGTTGGAAAAGTGAGTTAGGCTTATAGGTGGGGCTGTCACAAAATAACTCTTTAACGGGTGAGTTTTGCGATAGCCCTGTTTTGCTATAAACAGGGAAGGTGATGAAATGAGGTCCATAGGAATTAATGAGATAGCGGAGCACTTAAATAT
>JAVVPO010000129.1:0-3661 GCA_036655715.1 Cellulosilyticaceae bacterium
TTTAGCTGACTTTCACTTGCTAATACCGGCATCGTATTTCCTAATAACAATATTGTCCCTAGCATACATGCAACTAATTTATTCTTATTCATTTTTTTACCTCCTTACTCATATCTTAAGGCTTCTACTGGATCAAGCTTTGAAGCTTGGTAAGCTGGATACACACCGAATATAATACCTATTATACTTGATGTACCTACTGAGAATATAATCATTTCCATTGTTAATTTAACATCTAGATCAAATAATCCTCCGACAGCTACCCCTCCCAAGTATCCAATAATCATTCCTATTATACCACCTAATACCGTTAAAATAATAGCTTCTATCAAGAATTGATGTAATATCTCTTTATTAGTTGCTCCTACAGCTTTACGTATACCAATTTCTCTTGTTCTTTCCTTTACAGTCACAAGCATAATGTTCATAATACCTATTCCCCCAACAAGTAAAGAAATAGCTGCTACAAATCCTATAAAGCTTGTCAACATATCAAGAACCACATTAATTTGATCAATGAGTTGGCTCATAGATTGCACATTATACCCTTTGCTTGTTCCGTGTCTTTTATCAAGTAATCTACCTAATTGGTAAGCTACTTCACTTGGATTATACTCATCTTTTACCATAACAGCAGCCATACTTGCTCTTTGATCACCATAACCTACCATTTGATCCAGTGTACTATAAGGAATATAGGTAACTAACGGAATCATATCTACTGGCATACCAGCGAAAGTCTGCGTCTTTACAAGTCCAATAATTTCAAAACTGTTGCTTGTCTTACCTATTTTCAACTCTACACTCTTACCTAATGCATAGTTAGGATCTTCCACTCCGTATACAGCCTGTGCATACATATCAGATACCATAACTACATTTGCCTTGGCTCTATCCTCAGCCTCTGATATACTACGACCGCCTACTATATCTAAGTATTGTACCTCTCTGAAATCATGAGGTATCCCCGCTACCATAACAAATTTTTCTTTATCTTTATAATCTCTTATATAAGTACCCCGTCCACTATCATAGACAATTGCATTTTTTATTTCTGGCATTTGTCTAATAACTTCTAAATCTTCTTGGGTAATTAAATCTTCTACATCATGACCTGCTACATTAATTTGCACAGTTCCTTTACCTATATCGGAAAACAAATCAATAACCGTTCCTTTAACACCTTCTCCAACAGATAAAATCATAATAACTGCACCTATCCCAATAAACATGCCTAACATGGTAAGGAAGGTTCTCAGTTTATTACTTAAAAGCTGTCTGATAGATCCTTTTAAGCATTCTTTAAAACTCATTTTTGCACCTTCTTTACTCTATAATCATTTGGTTAATATTAATATCTTCTATAATCTTACCATCTCTAAAAACCACTTTTCGTTTTGTATAGGCTGCTATTTCTGGTTCATGTGTAACCATAACAATTGTTACACCCTCCTTGTTAAGTTCCTGAAAAATCCTCATAATTTCTAAACTAGATTTACTATCTAGATTTCCTGTCGGCTCATCTGCTAAGAGGATTGCAGGATTGTTTACCAATGCTCTAGCAATAGCTACTCTTTGCTTTTGTCCTCCTGATATTTCATTAGGCGTATGCTTGATACGATCTCTAAGTCCTACATCATCTAAGGCCTTTAATGCCCGCTGTCTTCTTTCTTTAGGCTTTATCCCTGCATACATCATTGGTACTTCTACATTTTCTAAAATAGTAAGTTTTGCTAGTAAATTAAATGCTTGAAATACAAATCCTATTTTTTGATTTCTAATAGATGCATAATCTTTATCTTTTAGTTCTGAAACATTTACTGCATCCAATATGTAAGTTCCATTTGTTACACGGTCAAGACACCCTAAAATATGAAGAAAAGTCGTCTTACCTGAGCCCGATGCACCCATAATAGATACAAACTCCCCAGGTTTAACTTGCAAATCTACATCAAATAGGGCTTGTAATTCTAAACTTCCATTCTTATAGACTTTATTTAGCTTTTCTATCTTAATCATTGTGCTTCACCTTGCTCTTCAAATGCTTTATAAGTTACAGCTAATCCATCTACTAAAGCATCTGTAGGGTTTGTGATTACAATTTCACCCTCTTCTACGCCCTCTATTTCTATATTGAAACTATCTGATGCACCTTCTGTAATATATCTTTTTTCAATAGTATTATCCGCTTTAACAACTAAGATATAACTCTTACCCTCTTCATCTTGCATCGTTGCTAATAGTGGTACAGATATAACACCTTCAACTCTTTGTGTCATAATTTTAATATCTACCGTTAACCCTGGTTTAAGACCTGTCGTTTCTCCTAACAGCTCAAGTTTAATAGGTATCGTTGTTACAGATGAACCTCCGCTCGTTGAAAGTACACCACTTGGAGACACCATACTTACTTTAGCTGGTACTTCTATAACTTGTGACCCACTATATTTTACAGTTGATTCTAATCCATTCACAATTTGTGATGCATAAAAAGGAGAGATCTCTGATTTTACACTTAACTTATTTGGGTTCATAATACTAACAAGTGGTGTACCTGGTGAAATAGACGCCCCTTCTTCTACCAGCACTTCTGCAACGACACCATCCATTGGTGAAATAACTGTATCTGCTGCTTTATCTAATTCTTTTAATAGATTCTCTTTTTGTAATTCAAGAGATTTAATCTCATTCTGTTTCATAGCAATATTAGTTTCTTTAGTCTTATCTGCAACCACATTTAAAGCCATATCCAAACTATTTTGAGCTACCTCTTGTTGTTTTTTTGCACCTTCTAAATCCTTTTCAAAAGAAATTACTTTATTCTTTAACGTATTAAGATTTTCAGCGGTCTTATCTAACTTATTCTTAGTATCATCTAACTCTTTCTGAGAACTTAGTCCCTCATCAAAAAGCTCCTTTGTCACATCATACATTTTTTGGTCGTTTGCTAAATCTACCGCTGCCATTTCTATAGATGTTTGGGTTGAACGTATTCCTTCATTAATATCTTCTATCCCTTTTTCAGCTTTGATAACATTACTCTCCGCTTGTAATACTTCTTGTTTGCTCCCACTCTCTTGTAATTGATTAATAGATATTTTCGCATTATCTATTTGTAATTCTAACTTTTTAATCTCTTTAGTTATTTTTTCTTTCACTTCTGGATCTAAACGTAACAGTATGTCTCCCTTTTTAGCTTCATCGCCTACCTCTTTAACAATCTCAAAAACTTGATTGCTTGTTTCTGCATAAAGTTTTTCACTTTCTTCAGCTATTAATACACCACTTGCTGATACCTTACTTTCTATATCTTGCTTGGTAGCCTTAGCTACTTGCACATAACGATCACCTTTAGCTCCCACAATATTTTCTTGTTTCGCATCACTTTTGGGACTAATAATTCCAACTGCTGCTATACAACCAATAGCTAGAATACCTACTGCTATTCCAATTTTCTTCTTCTTACCCATAGTATCCTCCTGTCATCTTCGTGATTTATATCACACGTTTTATCTTATCCTACTCACATAAAGTTTTTAAGAATATTGTCTTTAATATAACAATTATACTTTTTTTTATATTCCTTGTATATCCATAATTTTATCTATCTTATCTACCAAACCCTGCTAAGTTTCATGTGATTTGATTAAACCTTAAACTA
>JAVVPO010000130.1:0-3547 GCA_036655715.1 Cellulosilyticaceae bacterium
ATAGTAGACATTTTAACAAGAATTACGTATAGTTAATAGTAATGAAAAATATGTTCATCGGTACAAAATAGCAAGAAATAATAAGGAGGATAATATGACAAACAAAAAAACATATCGTTATATTAGGTGCTGGGTATGCTGGCGTACATGCAGCAAAGAAGCTTGCGAAAAAGTATAAGAGACAAGATGAGGAAGAAATTACACTCATCGACAAGAACCCATATCATACATTAATGACAGAATTACATGAAGTGGCAGGGGGAAGAGTTCCAGAAGAATCTGTTAAGATAGAATTTAGTAGAATATTCCACCGCACAAAAGTTAATGTAGTTGTTGACGTTATTAAAAAAGTAGATACAGATACACAAACAATTCAAACTACATATGGCAAATATTCTTACGATTACTTGATGGTAGGTATCGGAAGTGAAACAGCTTACTTTGGTGTTCCAGGGGTTAAAGAGCATGGGTACGGTTTATGGTCTCTTGAAGATGCTATTAAAATTAGAGAGCATATTGAATATAACTTTAAGAAAGCCTCACTTGAAAGAGATGCAAATAAAAGAAAAGAATTACTTACTTTTATTGTAGCGGGTGCAGGATTTACTGGGATTGAAATGGCAGGAGAGCTTCTGGAATGGAAGAGTGTACTTGCAAAAAAATATCATGTAGATGAAGCAGAAGTTAACTTAATGGTAGTAGAAGCAGCTTCTACTATTCTGAATATGTTAGATAGCAAACAAGCTGTCAAAGCAGAAAAATACATGGCTAAAAAAGGCATTGAGCTTTTAAAGAATACACCTATTACAGAAGTACAGGCAAATAGTGTAACGCTTAAAGGCGGCAAAAAAATTAAGACAGATACACTTATTTGGACATGTGGTATACAAAGTAACCAAGAGGGTCTAGAATATGGCTTAGAAACAACTGGAAAGGTAGGTAGATTCAAGGCCAATGAGTATATGCAAGCAATAGGCAAAGAAAATGTTTATGTTATAGGTGATTGTGCTTATGTAGAAGAGGAACCAGGCAAAGGAAATCCTCAAATCGTAGAAGCAGCAGAACAAACAGGTATGACAGCAGCTAAAAATATTATTGCTTCTATGGATGGCAAAGAAAAAGTGAAATTCAAGTCTAGTTACCATGGATTTATGGTTTCTATTGGTGGAAGATATGGTGTAGCCAACCTAATGGGCGTTAAGTTATCTGGTTTCTTTGCAATGGTAATGAAACATATTATTAACTTATACTACTTACTAGGCGTATTAAATGTTCATGCAATCTACCATTACTTACAACATGAATTCTTTGATATGAAAGAAAATAGAAACATCATGAGAGGGCACCTGTCATCTAAAGGCAATAGATTATGGCTTGTACCACTAAGGATGTACATCGGTGTATTATGGTTGATTGAAGGTCTTAAAAAGCTTGTAGGTGAAGGGACATGGGAAAAAGCATGGGATACCTTAGTTGAAAAAGGTGAGTTTATCTTTACCATTGGTTCTGATAGCTGGACAAAAGCGGGTAATGTTAAAATGCCATTTGAATGGCTTTATGCAGATGCAGGTGGTGATGCTGCTGTAGTTTATGCAAAACCTATTCTTGAAGAAGTACCAAAGTTCTACTCTTCAATTATGGAAATATTTATGCCAAATGCAGATGTAGCTGTGTTCTTCCAAACAATCGTAGTACTTATGGAAATTGGTATGGGATTAGCACTTATTGTAGGATTATTTACATTTCTTGCATCAGCAGCATCAGCATTTATGACGCTTAACTTTATCCTTTGTGCAATGGCTGGATGGGATATCTTATGGTACTTCTTCGGGTCCATCGCATTAATGTGTGGAGCTGGTAGAACATTTGGTCTTGATCATTATATAATGCCATGGATTAATAGGATAGTCGGCGATTGGTGGATGGGTAAGAATAAGCATATCTACAGTGGAACTAAGAAATAAACAGATTGAAATAAAGGGGTTAATATAACGTGAAGAAATGGGACAAAATCATTATTATAAGCTTGTTAGTTGTTTCCTTTTTGCCTTATCTTGTTTTTGGGTTAATAAGAGTACGTGATTATAATGCAACTTATGCAGTGATTACGATAGCTGGTAAACCTTATGATAAAATTAAGTTAACAGGACATAAAGGAGAAACACAGTATCTGATAGAGACGCCAAATGGTAATAATTTGGTACTGATAAAAGATGAAGAAATAGCTGTAATAGATGCAGATTGTCCAGATGGAGTATGTACTGAACCAGGCTTTGTTAAAAAACCTGGTCAGTCACTTATCTGTCTGCCACATAAGCTAAGTATAGCCATAGAAGGTGTGCAGTTAGAAAGTGATGGATTAGATGCAATGGCATCTTAATAAAAAGGGATAAAGTATAACGTTCTAAAAGGAGAATCTAAGCATGAAAAAAACACAACATTTGATGTACATGTCGTTATTAGTGACTATGGCCCTTGTACTTCACCTTGTAGAACGGAATATTCCTATTCCATTTATCACACCAGGGGCTAGATTAGGTTTAGCTAATTTAGTGACAGTGCTGGCACTGTATACCCTGCAATATAAAAAAGATGTATTCAAGGTGATTATAGCACGTGTTCTTTTAAGCTCAATATTTGGAGGAAGCGTATCAGGTTGGCTGTATAGCACAGCAGGAGCTTTTCTTAGCTTTGCAGTCATGATTATGATGAAAGACATGCTTAAGGAAAAAGTAAGTATTATTGGGGTAAGCGCGGCAGGAGCTGTTTTTCATAATGTAGGACAACTACTGATGGCTTCTTTTATACTGAAAAATTTAGGGGTAATGCTTTATTTACCAGTTTTATCGATTACAGGAATAGTAACGGGGATATTTATAGGAATGGGTGCAAATTATACTATAGGACATATGTATAAGATTCCCTTGTTTAGAGAGATTATTGTCAGAGAAAAGAGGAGCAGCTAATGTATACTATGTGGGATAGATACCCAGATATTAAAGAGGAACTTATTGCCATTGTAGGCATTATGGATAAAAATGCAACTTGTAAAGACAAGGTAATAGAAAGCTCAATAAAAGAAATGGTACATTCAAATGGTAAGATGTTACGACCTGCTTTTACAGTCATAGCCTCTAAGTTTGGGGAGTATTTACCAGAAAGAACAAGAGCAATGGCAGCAGTAGTAGAGATGTTTCATATGGCAACGCTTGTGCATGATGATGTGATTGATGATGCCAACTTAAGACGCGGCGTAGAGACAGTTCAATCAAGATATGGCAAAGAGTATGCCGTATATATAGGAGATTATCTATTTTGTTTATGCTTTAAAACATTAGCAGAAACAGCTTCACTTCAAACAATTAAAATGGATAGTAGAGCCATGTCTCGTATTTGCCTTGGCGAAGTAGAGCAGCTTAACTCTAGGTTTAATAAAGAAGTTTCTGTAAAAAATTATCTTAAAAGAGTATCTGGTAAGACAGCAGAACTTTTTTCACTTAGTTTATACATAGGCGCAGCAGAAAGTGAATGTGAAGCCAAACTTGCT
>JAVVPO010000131.1:0-2095 GCA_036655715.1 Cellulosilyticaceae bacterium
CCTTGGTTATTTGTTTTAGGTCATGGGTAAAAGAATTTCTAGGGTAAGCTTTTTCAAAAAGCAAAGGGGGCTAAGAACAAGGGGGACTCTAGAGATACCAAAGGTCTAGTAAACTACACTAGGCCTTTTTGTCGTGTCTTGATTCTAGATATCGTTTAATCTTTTATTCTCTAAATAAAAATGGCATCAACCCTACCAAAGAGTTGATGCCATTTTTTGCTTATTTTTTCTCAATAACTGTTAACTTACTTCCGACTAACATCGTACTTATCACATCTAATTCAACTTTTGTATCTTGTTTAGCTTTCAATGTAAATGTTGATAAAACACCTGATTCATTGATAGTTTCTGTATTCCCTTTACCTGTAAACGCTATAACTATCTTAGCCCCATTTTCATCTGATTTAATAGTAGTTGCGTTACTCATATGACAGCTTAAATCAGATGATTTAGCGATAACTTCCTTCTTACACCTTCCCATACAATTTGTATGCTCAAATTTCTCTATATCTAGATTTAACATGGCATGGAATGCATAGACATCTTTTAGGTCATGTCCTATCACATTCACCTCAAAAATCTCTCCTTCTTTAACTTCTAAAGCACTTGTTTCTACCGTAATACTTCCAGCTAATTCCACTTCACTTGGCACAAGTCCACCTTCTAGGCGACTTGAAACAAATGCTAAGTCGTAAGCATCTATCATCCCATTGTAGTTGATATCACATTTAGAAACATATCCCCAGTCATTATCTTCTTCAAATACACCTATATAGTTACTTACAAATGTGAAGTCATTATTATCCACTTGTCCACCACCTGTATAATCACCTAAAAGTATTGTATCTGTGCCTGGAACTTTGTAAGGTTTAAGGTGAATAGCATTAGCATAGTTCTCATTACCTTCTAATGCTTCTAGTTTAAGATACTTTACAACCTCTTCACTAAAATCTACTAAGTGAGACTCTTCTTGGTCCATCCAAATACCCTCACGTACAAGATCTTTGTAATGAGTACCATCTTGACTGATAAATAAGTTGTATTTTGTAATGTTTCCTTTAGTTCCTTTAGCTCTTGATTTGTATTCAAACTTATTAATCTTATAGGCATCTTTAAACGTCATTGTATAGGTGGCTGGTAAATCTGTTTCACCTTTAGATTCAGTTAGCCACATAGACCCGCCATCTCCATTAACAGCTTTTGCTGCTTTGTAACCTGGTCTTTCACTTGTTGCAGTAACATTCATTTCTTCTCCTGTAATAACATCTTTAAGGGAAGACTCAAGTGTTGTTACTTTGATTTGTTCACTCCATGGTGATACACCTAGTGTATTGTATGCTCTTACCTGGTAGGTATAAATTGTCGTAAACCCTAATTCTCTATGTACATATGGATTACTTACATTTGTAAAGAGTAATCCCTCTATTAATAAATCATAGCCCGTAGCCCCCGCTACTTCTTGCCATCCTATAATTGTTTTTGTATCAAATACTTCTTTTGCTTCTAAAAGTACTGGTCCCTCTGGAAGTACTTCATCTGTAACTGCACCTACTACTGTATCGTTATTAAAGTGCTCTACTTTTAATTCTAAGCCTTCTCTTATATTAATAGCTTGTGTCTTAATAAGTAGTACACCACCTACTACTTCTTTATCAAAATGCATCACATTACTTTCAGTACTCTCATAAATTTCTTTAGTTTGTACCTCTTGCACTTCAAATACATCATCTTTTACATTAAAAATTACTTTTCCTGGATTAACTTTTGTATGAATAGCAAATTCATATTTACGATTTTCCTTAATACCTCTATAAGAACCTATAGTATTCCCTACATGTATCACTAATGGCTCATCTTTTGTCTGTGGCGCTTTTACTTTAATCATAGTTTCAGCAAAAGCACCTTGTTTATGTTCTTTTGTGCTACCATCATCTTCATAAAGTTCAAAGTGTGTTTCACCACATGGATAAATATCCAAAGTTAATGGATGCGCTTCATCTGGTACTACATCTCCATCAAATCTTCCTAATGGATACATAGGAATAATTGCCCCATTCTTAACGAAAAGAGGTAATTTTTGAAGAGGTGCTTTAAA
>JAVVPO010000131.1:2195-3525 GCA_036655715.1 Cellulosilyticaceae bacterium
CCCCATACCCATGGTTGCTTATCTTTTGGCGCCCATCCTGACATCTGAATCAAGATAGGTGTAAAGCATTTCCATTGTAAATCTCTAACCTGTGTATTGGCTGCTCCTGCAAAAATAGCATCTACATCTGACCCACAATAAGGATTAGCTGATAATCCAGATCCTATGTATGTTGGGATATGCATACGAATATATTCCCAATCTCCAAACTGATCACCACTCCATACTGTACTGTATCTTTGCGTACCAGCCCAACCACAACAAGTCCATAGATAAGCTCTATCTTCGCAGTTATCTTCTATCCCATCAAAACATTGCTTAACCCCATCTAATCCAAACTCATATCCAGGTCCTACCCACGCAACATCTGTCTTAACAACTCTAGAGCCGAATTCACCAACTTCTTGTGCTAGCTTCTCCATACTATTTTCAGTCCATAAACCTACCTTAAATCCAAGTTTTTCCGCTTCTGCTACGAATCCTTTTAAGTCTGTATAGCCACAGCCGTATCCATCATTAGGGAGTATCCAGCCTCTTGGTATATTATGCTCCACATACTGATTAGCTACTTTTAAAGCATCCATTGTTTCTTTATAGCAATTTGCATCCCCAGGCATAAGTCCCCATCTTGGAATAAAATTCGGTTTACCTGTTAACTCTGTATAGAGATTGAGTATATCCCCTAATGTTTCTCCAAAGAAGTAGAAGGTATCACTTTTTCCTTCTTGATGAGTAAGTACTGTTGTATCAAAGAAGGCATAGCTCCCCTTTTGGAATGTATTTCTAAATTGTCCATAACCTTTTGTACTCATATAAAAAGGTGCTGGACTTGAAACAGATCCTGCATTCCAGTGAGATATCTTCAGCTCAATTTCTATTTTTTTATTTTTATGAGAGAACTGTCCATTTTGCACGCCTCCACCATAGAAGTATTCTGTTTCATCACCTTCTAAAGTTTGTATAATTTGTTCTTTTGTATAGCTGATAGGCTCTATTTCTTTAAATATTAGTGTTTTTTCATCTTTTTTATAAGCTTCTACTTTAAAAGGTTTTTTATAGAAATGTAATACTACTTTTTCACTTGCTATGCTATAATAATTTTCCTTCTCCACAATAGCTAGAGTGGGTATACCAAATTTATCTATAAACTCTCCTTCTGTCTGAGCTATAATTTTACTTTGTGTATCGTCACCAAACTCCCCTGTAGGATCTAAATAAATACGCACAATATCTTCTTTGAAGAAGTTTACCTTTACTCCCTCATGATCTAGCTTAATATATATGCTATTTCCTTCTTGATTGATACTATTGATATTGCCTATTTTTTTTA
>JAVVPO010000132.1:0-3423 GCA_036655715.1 Cellulosilyticaceae bacterium
TAATTTTCTTTATTTTTCATCCCTTTTACTCTAAGCAAAAAAGAGTATTCTCTTTGACTATGAGAATACTCTTTGAGGATATTATTTAGTTAAAGTTTTTCCAAATTCTTTGTATCCCATAATAACTACCCAAACATAAGCAAGTGTCTTTGGAATCATGAGCATGCCAACCCATCTATATGTCGTTCCCCAAAGTACAACGGGTATATATAAAGCAAAAGATAAGAATATCGCTAATGCCATAAATCTAAATGCTTTATCTTTATGTAATTCATAAAAAAAAGACGATTTCTGCAAGTGCAGAAATCATCTTTTTTATGTTATTATAAACCTTTTAAAGCTTCATCTATTTCTTGCTTATCAAATCCAACAATAACCTTATCTTTAATCGTTGTTACTGGTACTGATCTTTGCCCTGAAACTTCTAATACAACTGCTCTGTCTTCATGTGCATCAGCTACTGTTACTACTTCGTATGCAACACCTTTGCTATCTAAATATTTTTTCACTTTATTACATGGGCCACACCATTCTACTGAATATATTTTTATCATTGTTATTTCTCCTCTTTTTTCATTATATATTGTTCTGCTTTGAGTGCCGCTATTGTGCCATCAGCTACTGCAGTTGTGATTTGTCTAAACTCTTTTTCTCTTACATCCCCTGCTACATAGACACCTTTAACGTTTGTTTCCATGCTCTCATTGCCCAGAATATATCCACTCTTTGTGAGATGAATATCCTTACTAAACATATCTGTTTTAGGCTCTGTTCCTATATAACCAAATACTGCTTTAAGTTCTATTTCTTCTTGCTCATCTGTCTTTACGTTTCTTAAGATAGCTTTTTCTACAAAGTTCTCACCTACTACATCTACTAAATCATAGTTATACATAATTTCTATGTTAGGTGTCTTTTCTACAGCTTCTAATACTTTTGCTTCACCTCTAAAGTAATCATATCTTCTGATGATGATTACCTTAGAGGCAAACTTAGCTAGAAACATAGATTCCTCTAGGGCTGCACTTCCGCCCCCAATCACCGCTATAGTCTCACCTGTGTAACTTGCGCCATCACATACTCCGCAGTAATGCACCCCTTTACCGAGATATTTTTTTTCATTCGGTATTGGTAACTTCTTTGGCGTAGCACCTGTTGCAATGATAACAGCTTTTGGTTTATAGATATAGTCGCCTGTCTCTACTATTTTTTCATCATCAGTTAAAGAGATATTCTCTATAAAATCGAACTCATCAATAGTTGCTCCAAGTTCCACAGCTTGCGCTTCAATCTTATCCGCTAATTCATTACCTTTAATGACTCCAAATCCAGGATAATTTTCGATTGTGTAACTTGCTCTAATTTGCCCACCTATAATATCCTTCTCTAAAACAAGTGTCTCAAGGTTGGCTCTTGATGCATAAATAGCGGCTGTTAAGCCTGCTGGACCTGCTCCAATAATGATAAGGTCTATGTCTTTTTGTTCTTTATTCATGTCACCACTCCTTATCCATTCTGCTTACTCTTAGTATCTACCAAAGTATTTCCTCTATTCTAAGAATATCTTCGCAGATTTTTTTTCATATTTAAGTATATCAGATTTAATCACTTTTTACTATTATATGCTACTAGTTCTCCATTAAATAGTTTATGTATTCTAATCAGTATAAGAAGTCTTTCAAAAATGAGAATTCAAAGAAATTTTAGATACACAAAAAGAAGACCATTGATGTTTTATAACATTAACGGCCCATATATCTTCTATAGTAATGATTAGTAATCTAGGTGAACGTTTTCTACCTTGTGCTGATTAAAGTTGAATTGTTTTAGTTGCTATTGCTTTTCCAAAATAACTATCATGCTCTACAAAAATCATAGTTGGTTGATATTTAAGAATAGCCTTTTCTAATTGCTCACTGAAATATATGTCCATATAATTTAGTGGCTCATCAAATATAATGATATGATTATCTTCTGCTAATACACGTGCAATATTAACCTTCTTTAACTCTCCACTACTGTAAGTTTCAAGTGGACGTTCTAAGAAATTCTCTGGTAGTTCAAAATAGTCACATAGCTCTAGGAATCTTTGATAAACTGGATTACCTACTGTATCTTGGAACCCTTCTTTTATATATCCTGTTTGCCACACTGGTTCTTGTGCTACCATAGCAATTTGTAAACCTTCAGCATATTCTATGGCATCACTTTGGATTCCTCCATTTAATAGGTTTAATAAAGTACTTTTGCCTGCACCATTTTTCCCTTTTACCCATATGCGTTCTCCTGCATGGACTTCGAAATTAAAGCCTTTAATAATTTGTTTTGTATTATCCTCATATTTAAAGCTTAACTCTTTTATTCTTATTAAGCATCTCTCTTCAACGTCATTTCTCTGCTTCATAACAAGTGGCTTAACTTCTTCATAATTTTGAAGAAGTTGTTTCTTCTTATCAATAGTATCTTCCATCCTTAGTTCCGAACGCTTGGCTTGTTTCATATACGTTTCCACACCATTAGCCCTACCATTACTTGCGTGCTGATATTTTTGCGTATTACCAATGTCTGCCCAAGTTCTACTGCATTTTGCACTACGCTCTAACTGTTCAATCTCCTCTTCAAGCCTTTCTCTAGTTCTTAGTTCAAACTCTTCCTTCTTATCTTTATTGTGTTTCCAACTCGCATAATTTCCTTTTTCTATGGTGATATCCTTCTTATTAATCGAAATTACGTGATCAATTACCTTATCTAAAAATGCCCTGTCATGGGACACGATAATAAAGCCTTTTTTCTTTTGAAGGTATGTCATCACAGCTTCTTTACCCTCATCATCTAAATGATTGGTTGGTTCATCTAGTAGTACAAAGGCTTTCTTTCTTAAGAATAAAGTAAGCAGCATAATCCTTGTTTTCTCACCACCGGAAAGCGTATCAAATGCTCTATCTAACAAAGATTTATCTAGGCCCATTTCTTCCATTTCTTTGAGAATCTTGCTTTCTATCTCATAACCATCTAGGTCAAGATACTGTTCTTGCAATAGAGAATACTCATCAAATCTCGCTTCATCATTTTCACTAATAATCTCTTCCATAGCATCTTCTATAGATTTTAACTTACCAACATTCTCTTTAATAATATCTCTTGTTAGAGTATACCCACATGCATTGTTGTAAGGGAAGTATTCAACCTCCATAGGTAGATTTATATTTCCTGATGTAGGTTCTAACTCCCCATTTAATAACTTTAATAAGGTAGTTTTTCCTCGTCCATTTCTCCCGATAAGTCCTAATTTCCATTCTGCTTCAATAACTAGATTTATATTTTCATAAACAGGATTATAAAAATCCTCATAATAATAACTCATTTTGTTAATTATAATTTTTGCCATATTTTCTGTTACTCCATTAGTCTAATATAGTTTAG
>JAVVPO010000133.1:0-3281 GCA_036655715.1 Cellulosilyticaceae bacterium
TTACAAATTCACAGAAAGCTTAATCATCTCTTCGAGCAATAAGCTTGCATGTTTAGCAGCCATTGGTAAGAACTCTTCATAAGATAAATCAGCACTACCATCTGCTTTATCAGAGATAGAGCGGATAATAACATATGGCACACTATTTAAGTAAGCTACATGAGCGATAGCCGCCCCTTCCATTTCTACTGCAGAAGGTGCAAAGTGTGATTGAATACGATCTTTGAGTGTGCCGCCAGCAACGAATTGATCACCACTAGCTACACGTCCTTTAAATGTTGTTACACCTTCAAAGCTTAAGTTATCAGTAGCTTTCTCTGCAAGTGAGATAAGTGCCTCATCTGCTTTGAAGAAAGTAATGCCAAGACGAGGGATCTCGCCTAGTGGATCGCCAAGTGCTGTTACATCTACATCGTGTTGTACAGCGTCTGTAGAGATAACGATATCTCCTTGATTGATAGATGCATGAAGAGTACCTGCTACCCCTGAATTAATGAGGTAATCAATATCAAAAAGGGTAATCATAAGTTGCGCACATACAGCGGCATTGACCTTGCCAATACCTGAACGTGCAAGGATTATTTCTTGGTTGTGAAGAATGCCTTTATAAAAAGTCATACCTGCTTGTGTTACAGTATCTGTTATATGTAGCAGTGATTTTAGAATTTCAACTTCCTCATCCATTGCTCCGATGATACCTATTGTTTTACGAAGTGTTGCATTTGTTTGTGTCATATGATTCATACTCCTAAGATTAAGATAAACATAAAGTTTGTTCTATTTATAGCACTTATTCCGTATAAAATCAAGACATAGGAATAAATCCAAGATTTATAAGTGAATAGTTAAGGAGTATTTAATAGAAATAGAGTGTATAAAAAACAGTTAATATAAAATATGTAAAAATAATATATATTTTCGGAAATTTTTTGATTTATTTTAAGAGAATAAGCTTGTATACTATAAGGAGGCTATATAAATTATTAATTGGAGGATTCAGCATGGAGAAAAAGTATTTAACTGGGCGTGTTACTATTCCGACAGATGTGGATGTGGTACCACAGACATTAGAATTATTAGAAAAATGGGGAGCAGATGCTATTAGAGACTGTGACGGAACAGACTATCCTGAGTTATTAAAGGAAGTAGATGCAAAAGTATATAGCACCTACTATACTACGCGTAAGGATAATGTATGGGCAAAAGCAAATCCAGATGAAGTACAACAGTGTTATATTATGACTGGTATTTGTACAGCAGTAGAGGAAACCCTTCGTATAGCTTTGATGAAGGGGATTGCCAAAGAGTTAATGAAAGCAAATGACTCTGATGATATCAGACGTTGGTGGGAAGTTATAGATAGAAGTACAGGACAAGTAGTACCATGTGAGAGATGGGATTATGATGCACAAACAGGAGAAGTTATCATTCAAGCAGAACGATTCCACAACTATACAGTAAGCTTTTTAGCTTATTTGATATGGGATCCTGTACATATGTATAATGCAGTAGTAAATGACTGGCAAGATGTAGAACATCAGATTACTTTTGATGTGCGTCAACCTAAAACACGTGAGTTCTCTATGAAGAGACTTCGTAAGTTTATAGAAGAGCATCCTTATGTAAATGTCATTCGTTATACAACTTTCTTCCATCAATTCACATTAGTATTCGATGAGATGAAGAGAGAGAAATACGTAGATTGGTATGGCTATTCAGCTTCTGTATCTCCATATATCTTAGATCAATTTGAAAAAGAAGTAGGATATAAGTTCAGACCAGAATTCATTATTGACCAAGGATACTACAACAATCAATACCGTGTGCCAAGCAAAGAATTTAGTGATTTCCAAGCATTCCAAAGAAGAGAAGTTGCAAAACTTGCCAAAGAGATGGTAGACATCACACATGAATGTGGCAAAGAAGCGATGATGTTCTTAGGAGACCATTGGATTGGTACAGAGCCTTTCATGGATGAATTCAAAACGATAGGTCTTGATTCAGTAGTTGGTAGTGTAGGTAACGGAAGTACACTTCGTCTCATTAGTGATATTGAAGGCGTCAAATATACAGAGGGACGTTTCTTACCTTACTTCTTCCCTGATACCTTCTTTGAAGGCGGAGACCCTGTAAAAGAAGCAAAAATAAATTGGGTAACAGCGAGACGCGCTATTCTTAGAAAACCAATCGATAGAATTGGATATGGTGGTTACTTAAAGTTAGCTTGTGACTTCCCTGACTTTATCCAGTATGTAGAGAGCGTATGTAATGAGTTCCGCGTGCTTTATGAAAATATCAAAGGCACAACACCATACTGTGTTAAGAAAGTTGCAGTACTAAATAGCTGGGGTAAAATGCGTGCTTGGGGAGCTCATATGGTACACCATGCACTTTACCAAAAACAAAACTATAGTTATGCAGGGATTATTGAAACATTAAGTGGGGCACCATTTGATGTTCAATTTATTAACTTTGAAGATATTAAAAATGATAAAAACTTCTTGGACGATATAGATGTAATTATCAACGTAGGAGATGCAGATACTGCACATACAGGCGGAGCGATATGGGAAGATGCAGAAGTTTCAGCAAGAATTAGAGAGTTTGTATATAATGGCGGAGGATTCATTGGAATCGGTGAACCAGCAGGACATCAATTCCAAGGAAGATTCATCCAACTTCCAAATGTACTTGGTGTAGAAAAAGAAACTGGATTTACATTAAACTACGACAAATACAACTGGGAAGAAGCAGAAAGCCACTTTATCACAGAGGACTGCACACAAGATGTTGACTTTGGAGAAGGTAAGAAGAGCATGTATGCTTTAGAAGGTACACAAATCTTAGTACAAAGAGATAAAGAAGTACAAATGGCAGTTAATGAATTTGGTAAAGGCCGCAGTGTTTATATTAGTGGATTACCATATAGCTTTGAAAATAGCCGTTTACTATACAGAAGTATTCTTTGGAGTACGAATGATGAAGAGAATCTTAAGAAATGGTTCTCTACAAACTTCAATGTAGAGGTACATGCTTATGTGAAAAACCAAAAGTATTGTGTAGTTAATAATACTTATGAACCACAAAGTACAACGGTATACCTTGGAGATGGTAGTAGCTTTGAATTGAGTTTAGAGGCTAATGAGATTATCTGGTATGAAATTTAAGGGTTAATAGGTGAATAGGCGGAGGCTTTGGCTTTTGCCTATTTTTAGGTTGAGTGAGGGGAGGTAAGGTCCGCCTAAAAGGGAGAGGGATATGTCCTCCAGCTTCTATTCTCA
>JAVVPO010000134.1:0-3186 GCA_036655715.1 Cellulosilyticaceae bacterium
CCTCTCTTGATCTATCCAAACTTCTTTATCTGCTATTATTTTTCGCAATAAAGACATCTAGTATACGTAACAAATTTTATTTATATTGCTCTAGGAATGTACGTATACGTTCAAGTAACATCTCAAGTGCTACTGAATTAAATCCACCTTCTGGTATAATGATATCTGCTCTTTTTTTACTTGGGTCTACAAACTGTTCATGCATTGGTTTAACTGTGCTTAGATATTGTTCTACTACAGAATTAATATCTCTTCCTCTTTCTTGTACATCTCTCATAAGTCTTCTAAGAATACGTACATCCGCATCTGTATCTACAAATACTTTGATATCTAATAAATCACATAATTCCTTATTGTCAAAGATAAGAATACCTTCTACAAGAATAACATGAGCTGGTTTCACTTCAACCATCTCTTCAAGTCTTGTATGTTCTACAAATGAGTAAACTGGGTGATGAATGGTCTCTCCTTTTACTAACTGTTTAACATGTTCTATAAGTAAATCTGTCTCAAAGGCATTTGGATGATCATAATTTAATTTTATGCGCTCTTCAAATGGCAAATTTGAATTAGATTTATAATAATAGTCATGGCATAGCATAACCACTTCATCACCAAATGCATCATTAATTTTATGTGCTAAAGTAGTTTTTCCTGAACCTGTCCCACCTGCGACACCTATTATAATCGTGTTTTTCATCGTACCCTCCATCTTATGCAATAATAAAAATTTTTTTATATTTATTTTTATTATCATAACATATATTATGTGTATTTATCCACCGAAAAGTGTTGTTATCTAATGGAAAATTAACTATTTATTCCCCTCCACCACAAAAGGTATCTCCTCCATTTGCGGCACAAGCATTACTCTTTGAATCATTTTATCCGTCTGAATCCTTACTTCTATATTATAAACAGGAATAACATCCTCTATAATATCAATTTCCGCTCTACTTGCTCATTCACTGTGGCCATCAGCGTACTTGGTCCATTATGTACTAAAACCGGTGTTGGCAGTAATATCTCTAGTGCATTTAGGAATAGTGTCTTACACCATTTCGCCCCCCTGATGAAGGTGCTTGTCTGTGAGAACAGAAATGTCTGTAGTCTCTATCAAAATAAGATGTAATCGTTGGTGCTAGTACCTGTGTCTGTTCACCTTGAGTTACAGCCACATAACGCCTATCTTATCCCTAGAGATAATACCCTAGACCTATCCTGTAATGACCATTTAGAGAAATTCTATATTCATTTTAGTTTAGAGATCTTGCCTGGTCAGGATTTATTTGAGCATTCAAACTTACCTTATTATGAAAAGCCTTTTGATACAGGGCGTATTGATTTACTTCTTCAATCCCTTAGTAGCCATAAGCTAGATAGTATGATTTATTGCCAAGCTATTTTATTAGAATATATCAGCTACTTTTTAGAATCTCATCAAGACAAAATGAAAGAACAACTCCTCTTAGCCTCTAAGTATGAAGAGTTATTTAGTTATATCCGTAGCCATTGCTATGCAAGTATTCGCGTAAAGGATATTGCCCAGAAGTTTAGTCAAGATATCGGTATTACGCTTAAAAAATACATAGAATATCACCTCATAAAAAGAGCTGAAGAAAAACTTATTTTCTCTCAGCTCCCTATAAAAACTATAGCTCTTGAAATGAAATTCTCCGATGAGTTTCATTTCTCAAGATTTTTCAAAAAGCACAGAGGACTCTCTCCTACTGAATATAGACGTCAAAATAGTATTGGAAGCCATTAATTGTTTAGTATCCATACTGCTTACGATACTTCTTCATCAACGCTATAGAGATAGCTACTGTCATAAATTCAGCAAAAGGTATGGTCATCCAAATACCATTTAGTTCCAATGCTGGTACCAAAACAACCAGTCCTACTATAATAAATAAAAATGCTCTAGAGAATGAAATAATTGCAGAAATTTTCCCATTCCCAAAGGCTGTGAAAAGTCCTGATGCAAATACATTTACACCCATCACCAAGAAGCCCCATGAGAAAATTTGCATACCTTGTACCGCTAGATTATATACGTCTGTACCTGGTGTTATAAAGGCTCTTACAATAGTCTCCCCGCCAAACAATGCTACTAGGAAAACAACTATTGCTGATACGGCTAAGAAGTAGATTGAATGCCTCATGGTTTCTTTTACCTTTTTAATATTTCCTCCGCCATAGTTATAACTTATCATAGGTGATAGACCCATGATAAATCCAAGGTATGTAGAGATAAGTAAAAAGTGAGCGTATAAGATAATGGTCAATGCTGCTACCCCATCTGCCCCTGCAAACTTCATCACTGCCATATTGAATAAGAAAGTTGTCACCCCTGTTGAGAGCTCCGTTACTAACTCTGAACAACCATTTGTCATGGTTTCTATAATAACTTTTAAATCCCATTTTGGCTTAGTAAACTTAAGAACTGATTTGCCCCATATGAAATAGGCTATTCCTAAAAGCATAGAAAGTAGTATTCCTGTTACAGTAGCTATCGCCGCTCCTGCAATACCCATATCTAATACTACGATTAATATATAATCAAAAACTATGTTCCAAATACCACCTATCACAGATATAATCAAACTCATTTTAGCATTACCATCTGTTCTAATAAGGTATTCCATAAGTGATTTAACAATAGCTATAGGTGTTATGCCTAAGATAATACTTCCATAAGTGATACAGTAAGATAGTAATTTCTCATCTGCTCCCATGAACTTCATAATATCCTCTATAAATATAAGTGAGACGATACTAATAACAATTCCCATAGCTGCTGAAACTACAACTATGAGTGAGAAAATTTCATTTGCTTCTTGCTTCTTGTTCTCCCCCATTTTGTAACCGATAATAGCACTACCACCCGTTGACATCATAATACCTATCCCCCATATTACACTCATGGTTGGCAGTACAATATTAATAGCTGCTAGTGCATCAGATCCTACAAAATTTGAAACAAATATACCATCTATAATCGTATATAGAGATAAAAAGACCATACTAATAATCGATGGACTTACAAACTTTAAAAATTGCCACATCGTAAACTTCTTCGAGAAAATTGCTTCCATATTATCCTCCTAAATATCTTTCTGTCCTTTGATATCATAAGGTATCCAGTAACCATATAGTCAATACATTTTTATCATAAAGTTCATT
>JAVVPO010000135.1:0-3066 GCA_036655715.1 Cellulosilyticaceae bacterium
GAGCACCTGCCTTACAAGCAGGGGGTCATAGGTTCGAGCCCTATAGCGACCATTTATAAATCGAAAAAAAGGTTTCTAAAATCATTATGATTTTAGAAACCTTTTTTGTTTATTCAAAATCATTTATAAAGGACATATCTCCAAGCATAAGAGAACCACTAGGTGTCTGATTAAAGATAAAAGAAATGCTATAAAGATTAGTAAGGTCAATACGGTCAAGTAGATTAAGAGGAATCCTAAGAGAACTTAAAGGTGTAAAGCTAGACCAATAAGAAGTAAAGACATTGGAAATAAGCATGCCAGAAGGATAATTCATAGATGAAACACTTGGATCAATTAAAACTCTTTGCGCTTTACCGGAGGTGTCTTTGAATTCAAGAATAAAAGACTGTGGGGTATCTGGTAGATTAAGACTATTGGTAGGATCAACTCCTATAGAAAGAGAGAGGGATTCAAAGGAGCTTACATCTTTGTACTTGGGAGGAATAATAGTTGAAATAACTCCAGAAGGTACATTCCAGCTTAGCCGAAGTAATGGAAATTCAAAAGGATTACCTGGAAGAAAAAAAGCTCCTGCGGTATCTTTTGTAGGAAGATAACTATCGATTACATAGGTCAAAGCAGTATTTTTGAGTTTGATATCCCCACCTAAAGTATTGAAACTTTCGCTATGTTTACCTGTAGGAGCGAAAATCGATAATTCATTAGGTGAATGAAGTGACGTAAGCACTTTATAACCATAGAGCTGGCTAGGAGCTAGTGCATTGGCTTGAAGTCCTATGTCTAAGCGCTCATCTTCTATAATGCTATTGAAAAAATCAATACTATAGTGAGTAACAAAATCTCTTTGATTATGCGTTGTGAGTTTACTTTTGGGGAGAAGCTCTTGGTTTAGGTTTAGAGAGTCATCAAATTCTATAAGAGAATTAAAAGCATTATGATTAGCACCATATAAGTAAACAAGAGAGGTAAGCGTAGGAGGAACTTCAAGGTGTGTAAGGTCATCATAAAGTGCCTGACCGTCAAGGCTGCTGATAGTACCATCTAATTCAGGGATAATAATACTAGTAGGAACACTTGTAAAGGGCACTTCGGCACTTGGAAGATAACTAGGTGCAATGAATAGTAAACTTGATAAATTAAATTCATCTGAATTAGCGTAACTATCGGCTAGAGCGTACAATGACTGGGCGCTAAGTGAATGGCTAATGAAAGAGACGTTAGATAAATCACCAAGGCCTGTTATATCTAGACCATATCCCACATTTTCTCCAGTAAGAGCTCTATTTAGATAATGGAAGTGGGAGGTAAATAACTCTTCTATACGACGATTGATTTCTTGAGAGTCATGACCTAGTAGGTAGTTTGGCGGAATATTTAAGCTGACAGTTAGATAACCATTAGAAGCAAGCTCTTGAACTAGATAGGTAAAACCTATATCTAATCGCTCGGTTCCAAGGAAGAAATTTTCTTTGTAGCCTGGAAAGATAAAAACAATAGGGAGCGAATGATCTCTATCTGAGGGAACACCTAAAGTGCCTTGAATAGGATAATGAATAAGCTCACCTAAATCATTGGTAAAAGTGGATGTACCTAAATCAAAAGTAGATACAAAAGCCTTGTTTGAAAAGTCAGTAGAAGCAAAGGTGTCTGTATCTAAAAGAACAGGTGCATGAATGTTTTCTGATAATAGTAGTGTAGGGTCTATGAAAAGATGACTGAGCATATTATAATAAAAGAAAATGAGTAAAATAGATAAAATACTAAGTATCCACCAACACCATTTTTTTAGTAGTAAGCGATGTTTAAGCATAGGGTGACCTCCTTTGAAATGAATAACATTTTATAGTATGGCCCAAAAATAAAAATAACAGTCAAATGAATAAAATTCATTGATTATAGCATGTCTGGAATATGATTAAGAAGTGAATACTATGAAGCTTTTTGGCTATCCTATAATGATAGTAGAGCGATTGAGGAGGAGAACATGAAAAAGTTTATATTACCTATACTCATCCTAGTTACAGCATTGTATCCAACTATGATTTTTGCTAGTAAAAAAAATGATGTACTTGTAGCTATTAACGATAATCTGATAGAGTTTAATGGCGCAAAGGGAAAATCTATGAATGATACAATATATGTTCCGTTACGGGAATTTGCCCAAGCATTAGGTGTCACTGTAGAATGGAATGATGAAACTAAATATATAGGATTAAATAAAGAAGAAAAAGGGGCTTATCTAGACTCTAAAAATAAAGTATTAACAAAAGTTGGGGAAGAAACTATTCCTTATGATATGGTTGAAGAAAATGGGACTACATATATTCCCGCTAGAACATTGGCTGAGTACTTTGATTATCAAGTAGAATATATGACTAAAGAAAAAGTACTTAGAGTAGTTGATAATAGTGCCACATTAAGTGATAAGGAATTCCAAGAAAAATACAGGGCAGAAATAGAAAAGCATAATGCAAAGGTGATTTATCTTACATTTGATGATGGACCGAATGATTATACTTTAGAAATATTAGATTTATTGGCTGAGTACAATATGAAAGCTACATTCTTCATGCTAGATAGTCGTATGAAATCTAGGCCAGAAGTAGTTGAAAGAATTATTAATGAAGGACATGCAGTAGGTCTTCATGGTGTATCTCATGAAAAAGACATTTTTTATACAGGTATTAATACACCTCTTAATGAGATGAATACGGCTAACAGCACCTTAGAAGAGTTAACAGGGAAAAGAAGTGCATTAGTACGTATGCCCTATGGAAGTGTCCCTTATCTAACAACAGGGCAGTACAATGCTTTGACAAACTATGGCTATCGTGTGTGGGATTGGCATGTAGACTCTAGAGATTGGGCAAGCAAGAATACAGATGTAACTTATCAAAGCGTAGTGAATCAGATAAAGGATACACAAGAAGAAATGCCTGTCGTGTTATTCCATGATAGAAAGACTACAGTTGGAGTCATCAAGAAAGTGTTAGCTTGGATGAATGAGAATAGTTATACTTCCGAGGGAATTACCAAGGATATGCAACCAAAGACATTTAAGAA
>JAVVPO010000136.1:0-2900 GCA_036655715.1 Cellulosilyticaceae bacterium
GGTGGGTTATTCTCTTAATTTAGTAAAAAAGGTCTAGCAGAGATGTTAGGCCTTTTTGTCATGAGATAAGTAAATGGTGTACATAAGAGAGGAGAAGAGTGAGATGGAGAAAGAATGCAGAGACATAGGGGAGCTACACCCTAGACTAAGGGAAATGGCTAGGGAACTTGTACAGAGGTGTGAAGCGGCAGGGATACCTGTGAAGATAGGAGAGACTTATCGCACAAGGAATAGGCAAGACGACCTGTTCGCCCAGGGGAGGACAAGACCTGGAAATATCGTAACCTATGCGAGGGGGAGCTCTATGAGTTCCTATCACCAATGGCGATTAGCCTTTGATGTGTTTATTAATCAGAAGGGAAAGGAATATGATAAAGAGCTTTTAGCCTGTGTAGGCAAAATAGGCGAAGAGATAGGGCTTGAGTGGGGTGGCGCGTGGAGGAACTTTGTAGATACACCACATTTTCAGTATACAGGAGGATTGACCATAGAGGATTTGAAGAAGGGGATGAGATTGGTGGAAGATAGTAGATATAGTGTGAAACAAGTAGCCATGTGGGTAGATGATGAAATGAGGCAGGTAGAGGCTATACAGGTGAGTGGAAGCCACTTTGTAAAACTACAGGACCTTCGGAGTTCAAAGATAGCCATTGACTACGATACGCTAAAAAAATGCCCTATTTTAAAACTTGTATAAAAAGTGACATAGTCTGAAGGAATGGAGGATGTTGTCGCTGGAATGAGGTAGCTTTCTTGTAGGAAAGGGGTGACGAAGTCGGGGGAATGTAGTGAGTGAGCCATTTTGCTGACTTTTTATTTTGCTGTTATCTTGAAAGAGTACAAATAAACACGCTGCAGCAAGAAAGGTAAAAGATGAGTGAAGAAGAGTTTGCAAAGCTAGTAGATAGCGCGCAAATGGGCAATAAGGAAAGGTGCTATGAACTATGGCAACTCATGGCGCCAGTTAGGAATCATTGGGTCAGCCAGACGTATCTTGAGCATTGGAGCAAGGAAGACTTGCAGCAGCAAAGTTATGTCCTATTGATAGAGATCTTACAAAAATATGATAGAGAACAGGGCATGAACTTCTGGGGATACTACAAGATGGGGCTTAAAGTATGGAAGTACAAAAAGTCAAAAAGAAGACTTTGTGAAAGTAGCAATGTAGAGAGCATCGAAAGAGCTATGCAAAATCATAGTGAAGGCTCACAAGATGGGCTCATAGAAGTGGAGAATCAAATGCTCTTGCAAGAAATTCTAGAAGCCATGGAGCAGCTTGCCCACAGCGAGAGAGAATTTCTAATAGATAGTGTAATCATGGGAAAAGAAGCCCCCTTCCTAGCGCAAAAATATGGGGGTAAGCAAAGTACCATGAGAAGTAAAAAGAAACGTATGATAGATAAATTAAAACAAAAAATACAAAAAAATTAAGAAAAAATGCAACACTTGGGGGGGTATGGGTTATCTACCTATATGAGGGGTGTAGTGCACGACACACCAAAATCAAACTAAGGAGTGATACAAATGGCAGTAACAGAAAAAATCAAAGACGTTAAGGTGGTACTTAATTTAACAAAAGGGTCACAGACTATAGCAGGATGCAAAGTCGATGCTTCGGCCGAAAGCCTACACACACTAGGAACAGCAATAGGAGATTTACACCAAGAAGACATCGAAAAGATTTCTAAAATAACTGAAGTTGAATTAATTTTGGCATAGGCCACAAAAGAAAAGGGAGGAATAACACATGGCAGTAGTAAGAAAAAATTTAGTTTTAATGTTTGGAGCAGCAGATGATAGCAAACTAGAAATCACGGTACTTAAACCAATGGAGAGCTTACAAGGATCAGAGATAAAAGACGCTATGGAAACCATCATTACCACAGGCGCACTTGGAGTGAGCTCACAAGCTACCAAGATTATAGGGGCAGAATACGACATCAGAGAGATTGAACCAGTTGTACTAGGGTAGAAACGCAGCAAGAGGCAATTGATACAAATAGAGACTACTAAGGGTCAGAACTTAGTAGTCTCTATCAAAAAAAATAAGGAAGAGGTGTATAAGTGGAAGATATATTACAGCAAATAAGCAATCTGGGATTTCCTATTATCTTATCTATGTATCTACTTATGAGAATAGAGGCAAAGATGGAGGAGCTCACCAAAAGTATTCAGCGGTTAAGCATCGTATTAGATAAAGATGAGAAAACTTAGTGTGAGACACGGGTGCGAAGATTCCGACTTAAGTCACGAAGAAGGTGGTCTGTATGTAAGGGGAGTATGCGAGAGGGACCTAACGTACCAGAGTAAATACAATAGAGTAAAGTTGCTTGTTGAAAATACTTAGTAAGTTGCTTGAAGGTGGAGCAGGTAGAAATCTGGGCACCATTTGAAAGAAAGAGGGTAGTGGATTCTATTTTATCAACGGCAAAGAGGGAGATATAACCGTAGCAACCGTCACCCTTGGTAACATGGGACCTAGTCTGACACCGTAGGAAGACATGATGCGCATCAAATAAAAGAGGAGGAGTATTTTTCTCGAGAAGATAAGAAGAGGCCCACTTAGCATTGGCACTATAGCTTGTATGAAAAGTAGCATACATCTCATCGATAAACCGACTAATAGGCATATCAATAAGTTCCTCCGTACCATTATCTAAGATTAATCGTGTACAATTATTACCATTTGAATCGTAAATAGGGATAATAGCGACAGTTGTTAAATAATTCATAGAACATCTCCTTAAATATAAAGTTTTTATAGATAAGATATCAACTGAGAAGAAATAAACAAGTAAATTGTTTGTAAAATATGAATAATTAAATAGATTTTAACATTAAAGTAAAAAGAATACAATATAAAAAGTGAAAAAATATTATTTTCAGACATAATTAGACGA
>JAVVPO010000137.1:0-2565 GCA_036655715.1 Cellulosilyticaceae bacterium
GGATACCACTTATAATTTTTTTATACACTACGTCATGTTTTGAAGCACTTACACCCTAAAGTTATCCTGTCCACTCAACCCTTTGGCATTTCTAGCTTTGATATGTTTCCACACATAAAAAAACAGGGGTTTCCTTCACTCTAAGCATATTGCTTAAAGATTGGAAATCCCTTGTTTTCAAGGCCTTTCAGACCCCTATTTTTCTACCTTTGTCATCAATACTACCGTCTCAACGTGAATTTGCTAGGCTATTCCCTATTTTTTACAAATACTCCTCAAATCCTTTATTCCCAATACTTACAAAGTCTCCCCTTAATTTCTTATTTTTGAATTTCGAGTAGGCTATTTCACTTTTTCTTCTATATTTGATATGTTTCCATGAACCAAAAGAACCTAGATTTTTCTAAGTTCTTCCTACAAATTTCACTTCGGCATTTCATTTTCAAAAGGCTCTCTTACATTACTAAGATATTCTTTTTTACATGCTCTATACATCTTAAAGTTTTTCTTTGCCTCATTTAGCGACATCCCACTATTCTCATCACTCGACTCATCATCACTTGATATGAAAACATCATTTTCCCAAAAGCATACTGGGCATATATAGGCTATAGCATCTTCTGCTGGAACAGGTAATGTTTTGTAGCCACAGCATAAACAAGGATATACTCCTACTACTTTATCAGCTATTTCAGCATCTGCCACTATCTCAGAATCCTTTGTTACTTGTGGTAAATATTTAAAGTCCAATTAGTTCACACCCTCTTCTTTAAACTACTTCTTTTACTCTACCTACAATACCATTCTCAAGCATAACCTTAATCCCATGATGATGCTGTGGAGAATTGGTTAATATTCTTTTCACAATTCCTTCTGTCAGTTTGCCCGTACGCTGATCTTGCTTTTGCACAACTAGAACTGTTGCTCCTACTTTAATGTTGCTTCTCCTTGTTCCGCCCATATGATTACACCTCTTCTACAACTTCTCTTCTTTCATATACCAAATCCGTCATCCCATTGTAACTTTGTGTACTCATTAATTTTAGTTTAATATCTTGATGTCCTTTATCAAAAAGACGAATGCCATCACCCAATAACGTAGGCATGATAGTAAGATGATAACGGTCAATTAAATTCTGGGCTATTAGCTGATTGACAATACTTGCTCCACCACAAATCCATATATCCTTTCCGTGATTCTTCTTTAAATCTATAAGAAGCTCTTGTGGCGACTTATCTGTAAATATAACCTCATCCGTTGATGTCTTTTGCTTGTGTGTTAAAACATAACTCCTCATCCCACTATACACCCATTCGTTTGGAGATAATTCAGTAACAACTTGATGATAAGTCTTCCAACCCATGATAACCGTATCAACTGTTTTAATAAACTCAGGGTAACTGCCCAGCTCTTCACTACTAGCATCCTGGCCACCTAGCCACTCTACGCCACCTTTTGAATCTGCAATATAACCATCTAGGCTCATGGCAATATATAAAATTACTTTTCTCATGTTTATCTTCTCCACTCCATTACATACTCTTTCTCATTTGTGTTTTCATCAACTTGTTCCTTTTCTACTACAAACCCCTGTCTAGTATAGAACAAATATGCTTTACGGTTTCTATGATACACACTAAGTGAAAGTTTATCATATTGCTCCTTTGCATAATCTACTAATAGTTTGCCTATACCTTTTGATTGTTGTTCTTGATTCACAAAAACACCTGCAATATAACCATCTATGAGGCCTAAAAATGCAAGGATTTTATTGTTGTCTTCAAAAACATAAATTTCCGCATCTGCCATCATTCCTTTAACTATTTCAAAAAGTCCTTGCCAGTAGCTTTTATCAATAAAATCATGTGCTACAATATTTGTTTCAAGCCATAAATTCATGACTTCATCAATGTCACTGTTTCTATATTTTCTAAGCATTTGTTCTCCTAACTATTCTATAAACAATATCTATATCAGAATTATATGTTGTTATGTCCATTGTACCATATCCACCTCCTAACTTATAACTTTATCTTGAGTAGGTCATTTTGATTTTTCTTCTTAGAGCTGTACTTGTTACGCTTTCTTTGATTGCCATTTTCCCCTTGAACTACATTGCTCCTATGACTCTTTTCCAGTTCTACTGCTTTGAATGTTTCCTTTGAAATAATAGCGGTATGATTTTCTTTTGCTAAGTAATTGAACTCACTATTGCTGTTCTTTAACAAAATTACATCTCCATCGTACTTTTCATTACTTAGCATATTATCTATGGTCTTTTTACACCATTTATCTTTTCCACTTGGGGAATTAATTCCTCTACACTCTAGTTCATCCACTATCCCTATAACGCTTTTTCCGTTTAGGTACAATCTGAAAATCAGCTTCACAACTTCTGCTTCCGCAGTATCAACGATCAATTTTCCTTCCTTATCTTTGGCATACCCATAGCAGCCTCTCCTATAAAGTTTTGACTTTCCATTTGCAGCACGTTCTTTAATGCCCCACCTTATATTTTGACTACGTGATTCATTTTCTGCTTGTGCTATAGCCTCTATGACACT